>NZ_FMXO01000013.1 GCF_900104215.1 Desulfonatronum thiosulfatophilum
AGGCCTTTACCCCACCAACAAGCTAATGGGACGCGGACTCATCCATTGACGGCAGCTTGAAACAGAGGCCGCCTTTTCTCACACATCTCCAAAATGCGTAAGCTTATCCGGTATTAGCAGCGGTTTCCCACTGTTATCCCGAATCCATGGGTAGATTATCCACGCGTTACTCACCCGTGCGCCGCTCTACTCAGGGACCGAAGCCCCCTTTCTCGCTCGACTTGCATGTGTTAGGCACGCCGCCAGCGTTCATTCTGAGCCAGGATCAAACTCTCCACTTAAAAATACTCAAAATGAAGCATGGCTTTAAAACCATGTTCTTTCTCTCCCCCTCGCTATTCCATTGTCAAAGAACTCACTCGCCGCTGTTGCGCTTCATCGAAGCGCCGTGATGCGCGGCGAAGAAGCAGGTTCTATAGATACCCCTGCTCAGTGTCAACAAAAAAAATTATTTTTTTTAAAGTTTTTTTTGTCATGGAAATTCAAACAATTGAAGCATAGCATGTCTTGGTGTTTTTCGATGAACACCAATACGTTTCAACAAGCTGAACACAAGATAAATTTTAGAAAAGAAATCCAGTCGGTTAAAGAGACAATGCAGGCAAACTAGAGACAACCAATTAATATAATGTAACTTATTTTCAACGTTACAGCGACCCTTCTTGATTTCAGCAGCAAGGCTCCGAAATATGGCCTTTAGAGCACTCGGGATTATCTGGGTTCGCGTTCATCCCGCCCTGTCGTTTCCGATCCTCTGGAGTTGTATCGAATTTCAACCGGCAATATCCAAAAGCATGTTGTCGCGATGCACTGCCTCGGAATAGGGGCACTGCCCCAGGACCGATGCGATTTCCGAACTTTTGCGACCCATGACGCGTTTCAGTTCCGCGGCCTTGTAGTTGGATAGGCCGACCCCAATGGGGCGGCCCTCAAAATCCATGATCCGGACCAGGGCGCCGACACCAAAATTTCCCGACACGTTCACGATTCCGGCCGGCAACAGGCTTTTCCCCCCCTGCCGCAGCGCTTTGACGGCGCCGGCATCAACCCATAATTCGCCGTCCGTCTCCTGATTATAGGCCATCCAGAACTTGCGTCGGGAAATGCTTTTTTCCTGCGGCACGACCCATGTACCCAGCATTTCTCCGTCGAATACCTTTTCCAGGCTGAACTTTTCCTTGCCGGAGACAATCAGCGTCGGCACTCCAAGCTGGGCGGCCCGTTTTGCGGCCAGCAGCTTGCTGTACATCCCGCCGGATCCGGCTCCGGTCTTGCCGCGACACAGCTTTGCCGGCTCAAGGGTCAAAATGTCCGTGATGCATTCCAGGCAACCGGCATCAGGATTATCGTCCGGATTATCGTCAAAAACTCCTTTTGCCGAGGTCAGATTGATGAACAGGTCCGCCTCGACCATATTCAGCAACAGGCTGGCCAGGCTGTCGTTGTCTCCAAACTTCAGCTCCTGTACGGCCACGGAATCGTTCTCGTTGACGATGGGTATGGCCCGCCATGTCAGCAGCGTCTGAAATGTATGCCTGGCGTTCAAAAACCGCGACCGGCTGCGCAGATCGTCCTTGGTCAAAAGAATCTGGGCAGTAACCTTGCCGAACCGCTCGAACGCCTCATCATAGGCGTGCATCAATCTGCTCTGCCCGATTGCCGCGGCGGCCTGCTTCTCCGGCAGATGCGCTCCAAGACACAAACTTGAGATGACTTTTCGGCCGGCGGCCACGGCTCCTGAAGAGACCAGAACCAGATCCAGCCCGCGATCGTGCAGCGACGACATCTGGTCAGCCAAACGCGATACAACACGCAGATCGAGACCTTGTTCCGACGTCAACACGGCACTGCCCACCTTGATCAGCACCCGTTTGGCGTTCGCCAGCACCTGACGGCGATGTTCCTTCCAATCACTCATAATTATCTTCCTTGGCAACTATTCAGCATTTTGATCACAAGACAAGAACTAGTCCGGCATGTCCTGATTTTTCGGCCTCGAATATTGACTGAGCTAACTTCGTCCATCCTGTTCATCCCTATGCATGCCGATGCCGTTTTAAGCACTTCGGGATAGGCGCAAGGGTTCAAAAGGTTGGAGAAGGAGTTCGTGAAGTCGCAAAATCATTCGCCCTGCCGCAAAATTGAAAATACAAAAGTTTTTCGCGGCCATTGATGACTAGGATGCCTTAACGACGAAACCGTGAATACTCATTGAAATGCCGGATGAAAAGCCCTTGCATTGTGCAGCCGCTCCCCCTCCCGATCCCGGATACGAAAATAATGCAACCGGAACGGATGGAATTTCTTGCATCTCACAAGACTGAATAAACAAAAAAAGGAACACCACCTTCGTGCTGCTCCCTGATTTTGTTGGCTTTTTAATTGAAAAAAGATGATTGGTGGAGGCGGCGGGAATCGAACCCGCGTCCGAGAACGGTCCGCCAGCGACGTCTACAGGCTTAGGACAGGTTTAATTCTCGTCTTGAAAGCTGCCCCTGTCCAGGCGGCTCCAAGGCCAGTTCGTCTGTGTCTCGCTATGATTCCCGACGAACAAAGGAATCAAGCCAGCCTGAGGTGTCGTCGCTTCTATCGGCTTACCAGGCGATGGGCCGTAGAAGCGCTGGCTGTCTTAAGCAGCCAGGGCGTATTCGCGATCGTTGGCAGTTGAATGCCTGCTGCGTGTTTAACGAGGCCTCGCAGCACCTCGGCCTGCAGCCGTGGTTTCATCATCCCCGTCGAAACCAGGGCGCCCCCATGTGCGGAAGAACACTATTATATGTTTTGAGACTGATTTGGCAAGTGGCATTGGAATAGTAAAAACTTGAATGTGTGAGTGCTGCATTTTCATCAAATAGAGGCATGTCGAGCGCCAACGACCCATATCACAAGTTTGACCTTGATTCGGCATCGGATGGTGTTGGGACGGGTTTCGTCATCAGATCATTGCCGGACACACTCACGCAAAAGCTGTTCATTCACGCAAGGATACGATGATAGACGGCGGGAGAATGAATTTTCGACCCCCAAATAACCGGCTTACCTCTGCTCAAACGCCCTTCGAGGTTGTTTTCAGAGCCTCGAAGCTTACTTAACTGATTACAAATCACAGTCACAGGCTCTTCACTCAGGGCACATCGGCCAACTGCGGCAACAATTTTATGTCGCCCCAGTTCCTGGAACTTAAACATGATGAACAAATACGCGTGCCTGCTTTCGAAGACACGGATCCACGATTTACAACATGAAGGCCGTCACCATTAAGCGACGATAAAAAATGGATGACGAGTCCGCGGGGGCTGTTATGATCAACGGTGTTTCCATGAAGCAGTTCGTGCTTGATCTCAACCAGGAGATCAACAACGACAATGTCTACAACGGCGCCGCGGCGCTCGGGTACTACCTGACGCTCGCAATTTTTCCGGGCATAATCCTTTTGATGACCATTATTCCCTATCTGCCCATCGACCGGGTAGATGAGGCGATCATGGATCTTCTGGGGCAGGCCTTGCCGGAAGAGGCCTATGACATGGTAGCCGGGGTAGTGACCGATGTTACGGCAAATCGGCGCGGGGGCCTCCTGTCCTTCAGTCTTCTCGGAACTATCTGGGCGGCCTCCACGGGGATGTACGCAATCATGCAGCAGCTCAACATCACCTATGGCGTCAATGAGGCCCGCAGCTTTATTCGTGCTCGAGCCACGGCGTTGATACTCAGCCTGCTTTTCGGCCTGCTGGTCGTAGGGGCATTCTCACTTATCGTTCTCGGCGGCATTATTGAGGACTGGATGGGGACCCGTCTCGGAATGAGCGACACCCTGATTATGGCCTTTGCCGCCTTCAGATGGGTGGTTATTGTGCTGGCCTTGTTTTTGGGGTTCGCCTTGATCTACCGTTATGCGCCGAATGTTGAACAAAAATTCAAGTTTATCACCTGGGGCAGCGTGTTTGGCGTGACCATGTTGATCATTGTTTCTTTAGGCTTCTCCATCTACACTAGCAATTTTGCCGACTACGACGCGACCTATGGCAGCATTGGCGCGGTTATCATTTTGATGTTATGGCTCTACGTCGCAGGACTGGTGATCCTGGTCGGTTCGGAAATCAATGCCGTGCTTGAGCACTACAGTTCACACGGCAAGCGCAAGGGTGAAAAAAAAGAGGGGAATCACAAGGGCAAGAAACTAACGGACCGATAGCAAGGAGATGGTTCCAGGAACCGAGGGGCAGCAATCAGAGCAGCCACTCAATGGGCAACCTGGAAAGAATCCAAATCACGGACCGTTGCAAAGTGGTCGTGCCCGGTTCGACATCATGGCGAATCAATTTGCCTTCTTGCAATTCAAGCCAGTAGAGATGCCCCTCGTCGTTCAGCCGCACTTCATATGCGTTGGCCGGTATGGTCGTTTCAAACGCGTTCGATATTTTCTCGGCCAAAGATGTACTGTCGATGACGAAACCAAGTTCTGTGTTCAGCTTGGCGGAACGGGGATCAAAGTTGAACGAGCCGACAAAAACGCGTGAGGCATCCACGGAAAACGTCTTGGCGTGCAGGCTCGCCCCGGAGCTGCCGAAGGGACCGGCCTTGCCCGAGTATGGCTGCATCGTGGACGAAAGCTTGAACTCGTAAAGTACGATGCCGGAATCGAGCAGATCCTTGCGGCGTTTGGCATAACCGGCATGGGCTGGAAAAACATCGGTGGCCTCCAGGGCGTTCGTCAGGACCTTGATCTGAACACCCTTTTCGGCCATGGCCGCAAAAGCCGCCACCCCTGTTTTGGTGGGTACGAAATAAGGTGAAATCAAATCCACTTCCCTGGTCGGAACACCGACGACATCCCGGAGTTGGGGGATGATTAAATCTTCGGGAGCACTTTTTTGCAGCACCTTGTCCGGGTCGTCACTGACCATGCGAACGTTCGTCCACTCCAAGGCCAAATTTCCCGCTGCCAGATCACTCATAAACCGGGAATCGCGCACAGCGTCCAAAAAATACTCCACTTTCGCGCTTTTGTCGGGATCAAGTTCCGGCATTCCCACAACGGCCGCGTCTGCCTGGGCCACGATGGCTTCCAGCGGATAGGCCGCCCTGCTGTCCCAGTAGCGATCAAAATTAGCGGACACTTCGCGGACAACGTAACCGACTGTCAAGACGTCCAGGTCCGCGAAGAGGTTGTCGTTGGTCGCTCCGAAATACTCATCACCGATGTTCCGCCCACCGACAATGGTGACCATGTTGTCCGCGGTGAAGGACTTGTTGTGCATTCGACGATGGGCACGTGAAAAGTCCAAAATGAAGTCTAACGCACGGAAGTTGCGGAAGACGAAGGGGTTGAACAACCGCACTTCTAAGTTGGGATGCGCGTTCAATGCCGCCAGGGTCTCGTCCAGACCGGCCGTGGGCAGGTCGTCCAGCAGCAGCCTGACCCGGACTCCACGTTCGGCGGCATGATGCAATGCCTCAAAGAGCAGGTTCCCGGTCAGATCATTGCGCCAGATATAATATTGAACGTCCAGTGTCCGCTCCGCGACCGAAGCCAGAACAATTCGCGCCGCAAATGCGTCCTTGGCTGTTTGCAAAGCGAAAACGCCGCTCACTTCGGGATGCGCGTCAAGCAATGGCCCCACAGCCTTGCCCAAAGGCGTTGCCAGTGCCTCGTCATACGTCAATGCGGAACTGCTGGTTCGCGAATCCAGTGCCGGCAAGGAACTGCATCCCCCTCCCCAAAGGCCGGCCAGGAGGATCAGTCCCAGAAAGACACGTTGCATGAAGCGGGACGCTCGCTGAGTTGGGCGCGACTCCGGAATGACAGGAAAGGCTTGAGAAGCTTCGTTGTTATGGCGCAAACGCATCATTTAAAAATTCTCGTAACACACGATATTCAATGCAAAAAAAGGTTGGTGCGGCTTGCCTTGATTTTGCGGTCTCGCATATTTGATCGAGAGCCAGGATTCGTTCATCGAACCATTGCACCACATTCGGACAAAATGATGTATCACGTAATGGTTCGATGTTTTGAGGCCGAATAAGAAGTTTGCGAGTTCGCAAGCGCAAGGCAGGATAAGCTGGATCACAGCTGAATAGTTATCAATCCTCTCGGGTCAAGTCAGAATCAACGAAGTATGAGACGGGTTGAGGGTTAAACCTGGTGACGCATGTGGATGCGTAACTGAAATTATGAATCTGGCAACTTCTTGGAAACAGCCACGGCTTTTTCCAGGGCAGCATAGACTTTCTTCAGGGAAAAAGGCTGCTCCACGACATCGACCATCATCAACCCTCCGGCCCAGTAAGGAATCTGGGTCGTGTATTGCGAAAGCCAGACACAAGGTACTCTGTCCAACGCCTGCAATGTTTTCAGTGATAACTCATCCGGTCTGGAAATGGAGCAGATGAGAACATCCAGATTGGTTGAAGTCTCAGGGGAACCATTCACCACCATTGGCCGGTAACCTCGATCCAGAAGAACGTCTTTGAGCAAACGGCGCAAGGAATCGTCAGGACAAAGCACGCCGACATTGCATTTGTCGCCCTTGATGTTCTCCCGAAACCTGCATGCAAGTTGCGCCAAACGTTTTCCCTTAAGAGCCAGATCATCCGAAAGTCCAGAGATGAATGACAAGTCTTTCGGCTCAAGTTGCTCCAAATGTCTGATGCCAAACTCAAGTGATTTGATTGTCTCCACTGGAGACTGCCTCTTGCCGGATGCAATGGCTGGAGGCAAAGTCCCACTGGCTCCTTGTTCTTCCTCAGTTCCAACGCCGGTGGTTCCCTGCAGCAGATGCACCAGCGACTCGCTCCAGAAGTCGCTGGCTTCGCCTTGCAACACGTTCAAATCCGTTCTGCCGCTCAACAGCGAGGCGACTCGTTTTAACGCACTGGCTCCGGGGGACGTCCCGGACATGTTCACCGGCAATTTCTGATGCGCCGCCGCCGCGCGAAAAACAGGATCATCCGGCACGACCCCAAGCGTGAGAAGACGGAGCTTCAGATGCTTCTTGCAGACAGCGGCAAAACGTTCCAGAAGCAGTTGATGGTTGAAATGCGGTAAAACCCGATTCAGCAGAATGTAAGGTGGTCGTCGCAGTCCGTTCTGATTGAGAACCTTGATCAGGGCATAGGCGTCGGTGACCGAGGACGGCTCGGGATTGATCACGATAATATGCTCTCGGGCGGCCAGACAAAAAGAAATGACCTGACGATGAATGCCCGCGGAATTGTCCAGCAGCAGGAAGTCATAGCCGTTCAGGGTTTTGATTTTTTCAATAAAGGCCCTGCGTTGGTCGCGGCTCAAGTCGGTCAAGGCGGCGATGCCGGAACCGCCTGAGATCACGTCCAGCCCCGGCCTGACCGGTGTCAGAACATCTTGCGCGTTCAGATCATTCACCAACAGGTCGCTCAAGGTGTATCTGGGTGTCAGCCCGAGCAGGACATCCACATTAGAAAGCCCAAGATCAACATCCACGAGACAAACTTTCTTGCCGTTTTCAGCGAGTATCCAGGCAAGACTCGCAGCCAGGGACGTCTTGCCCGCTCCGCCCTTTCCGCTTGCAATGGCGACAACTCGGGTGCGTGGGGTGCTCATGATCAAGTACGCAGACGATCTTGGACTTCAGCCAGAAGGCTTTTGATGTGAAAGGGTTTGCGAAGACACTTGCAGCCGTGTTTCCCGGCTTCCTCCACCTCTTCCCGCGAGGCCATGCCCGTAATTGCTATGACAGGCAAGGTCGCCCCACTGCGGCGAACCTCACGAAGGAGGGTCAGACCGTCCACAAAGGGCATTTTGATATCCATCAACATGAGGTCGAAACTGCCCTCCGCCAGGCGTTGCAGCCCCTCCCTTCCGTTTTCCGCGGTGACCACGATCATGTTTTCGTTCTCCAGGGCTTCCTGAAGAACCCGGCGGATGTGTTCCTCGTCGTCCACCACCAGAATTCTGGGACGAACAGCCATGATTAGCGGGCAAGAAGGTCCCGAGGTGGAATTCTCCGGGCGCAATGCCGTGATGTCCACCGGCAACTCTACGGTAAACGTGGTTCCTTTACCAACTTCGCTTTCTATTTCGATCTTGCCGAAATGATTGTTAACGATGCCTATGGATGTGGAAAGTCCCAAACCGGTTCCCTTGCCCTGCTCCTTGGTGGTGAAAAACGGGTCGAAAATCTTTTTGAGATTGTCCTTGGAAATACCAACGCCCTGATCCTGAATCTTGACGAGAATGCCTCGCCCCTCACGAATCATTTGTGTGGAAACTGTAAGGTCGCCACCGGATGCTTCCATGGCATGCTGGGCATTAATTGACAGGTTGAGGAAGACCTGTTCCAACTGGTTGGGATCGGCCTTGATGGGGATCATCTGGGGATCATAGTTCTTGCGGATGTTAATGGCATGCTTTCGATATCCAGTATTCATCAGTTCCAGCACCCGATCCAAAACAGCATGAACGTCAACGGATTGCAGCTTCGGCGGACAAGGCCGGGCAAAGTCCATCAAATTAGTAAGAATTTTACTGATTCTCTCGATTTGTTCGGAAATCAGGGCTAGCTCGCCTCTGCGTTTTTCATCCTGCTCCTTGCATTCCATCAGCTGAGCCCGGGCGGAGATGATCGCTAAAGGATTGTTAATCTCATGGGCGGCTCCGGCTGCCAACTGCCCTACAGCGGCCAAACGTTCCGCCTGAATGAGCTGGAGATTAACCTGTTGATTATTCCATAAAGCCAGGGCCAAATCTTCCTGCTTGGCCTGGAGACGTTCCAGAAGCATGACGTTTTCAATTGTTGATCGGAGCATCTGGGCGATCTGTAAAAAATTCGTCCAGACCTCCCCACCCTGGTCCTGTGCATCTTGTTGCAGGGAAATGACCAGTTCTGCAAAATATGTTTCAGGATCTCCGAAACTGTAGATTGTGAACGGAGAACAGGCGTTCGGGGTGATAGTCCGCGTGTCCAGCATTCTCAGTTTATAATTCGCCAAGACTCTGCGCAGTTCAGCAGGCAAACTCTGATCTTCATGCTCCCATACGGGTTCCCCGTCGTGGTTGGTGAAGCAGAGCAATTTCCGACGTCGACCACCGTCGACCCAGACTATGCCTTCCAATTCATGAGTTTGATGGTCAATGGCATAAAAGATGCCGATAGGGACGGAGGAAAAACCTTTAAAAGCTAGGGCCACCTCTGAGAATAGTTCCTGTCTGGTACGCACGGTCCCAAGCTGGATCCCTAATTTTCGGGATAACGTCAGACAAGAATTCAACTTGGAAAGCGTCTTGTTCTTGGAGTCAAGGTCAAGGCCCAGCTGGGACAGCTTGCGATTCGCACCCTGTATAACGTCATGAAAAATCATGTCCAAATCGTTTTCCAGGTTGAAAAAAGCGGCCTTTCCTTCATATTCCCGGATCGCCTCCTGCTTGATGCCAGCGAAGTCCTCCTGACTCAGATCGAGTGCGTTCAGTAATGTTGAAGACATTGTTTTCATATCGAGCCAGCAGGGCTGCTCACAAAACAAATCCCTGGCTACGGAGTTGGCCAAAGCAATGATATTTCGGATTTCCCAGTTCAGGGAAGCTGTGTTCGTGGCGTAAAACTTGTCGTGATGCATCCAGATACAATCCACCAGCGAGTTCGGCAGGTTCCATGACTCCGCGAGAATTTTTCCCGCCAAACAGTGGGTTGTCCCCAGAACCAGTTGTTCGGCTTCCTCTGAAGACAGGCGTTTTTCATCACGAACCTCTTCAATACTCAGGGCTGCATCCGGAAAAACATCCATGATCACCACTTTTCCGATATCATGCAGCAAACCTCCGACAAAGGCCGTCTCCTGAAGCTCGGGAAAGGTTTTTTTGGCCAGCAGCCGAGCTATAATCCCGGTCATCAGGCTATGAGTCCAGAGCGATTTAAATTCGGCTTGTACCCGTTGGGAAACATCCGGGAGGTACTCTCTGATCAAAACACCTAAGAGAGCACATCGAACCTGGGTTAACCCGGCCAGGGCCACGGCTTGATTGACCGTGCCGACCTTGCTGCGCAGGCCGGTCTGAACGTTGTTCACCAATCTCAAGATCCTGGCCGTAAGCACCGGATCGGATTCCATGATCCGAGATAATTGCCCAATGTCGGCATCGTCTTGCATGGAAAGGGTCAAGGCCTGAACGGCCACGGTGGGTAACGTGGGCAATTCTTCGATTCTGCGAATCATCGAGCGCATGCCGGCCGGGTCCGCCATGGGATCGTCCTTCTTCATACGTTCATGAAGCATATGTGAACTCCAAATCCAATAGGTGAGATGGGGTCGTCAATTCAGCATCGACACGAGCTTTGCCACCGCCACTTTCCCTGATGTGATTTCAATTCACACACCATCAGCCAATGCTCATCTTCCGCAAAGCCTGATACAGAGCCTGGGTGCCATCACGACCATGCCCCAAAGCCGAAGCCTCTTTATATATCCGTTCCACCAGATCCAGACCCGGCAGACGGATGCCCATGCGCCGGGCTTCTTCTAGAGCGATGCCCATATCCTTGATGAAATGATCGATCATGAAGCCCGGAGCAAAGTCACCCTTGAGGATGCGGGGCGCGAGATTTTCCAGAGACCAGCAGTAGGCGGCGCCCTTGGTGATGGACTCCAGCACCTTGGTGGGATCAAGTCCGGCTGCCGCTGCATAAACCATGCTTTCGCAGACGCCGATCATGGTGCCGGCAATGACGATCTGGTTGCACATCTTTGCATGCTGCCCGGCCCCGGCCTGTCCCTGATGGACGATGTTCCCCCCCATAAGCCGGAACAGCGGCAAAACCGCCTGAAACACCGCGTCGTCCCCTCCGACCATGATGGACAGCTTGGCATTTCGCGCTCCCACATCCCCTCCGGAGACAGGCGCATCCAAAGCAAAAGCCCCCTGCCCGCGGGCGGCATCGGCAATCTCCACGGCCAGACTTGGACTTGTCGTGGTCATGTCCACGCTGACCGCTCCTGACTTCAGACCCCGCAAGACCCCCTGCTCTCCAAAATAAACCTCACGTACATCCGGAGGAAAGCCGACAATGGAAAAAACCACGTCCGAATTATGGGCAACTGCCATTGGGGATTCGGCCCAAACCGCGCCTTTGTCCAGCAAAGCCTTGGCTTTGGACTTGGTCCTGGTGAACACGGAAACTTTAAATCCGGCATCCAGCAGGTGCCCGCACATGGACAAGCCCATCACTCCCGTCCCGATCCAGCCGATCCGGGTGATTTCATGCGATACGGGCGTCAACTTATCCGTCATGTTTTCCTCCTTGAATGAAATTCAGCCCAGCATGGAACAGACGCCAGGCCAAAAACAACCCATGCTCCAGATGCATGTGATAAACAGCTACCCATGAAAGCAGTTACCCTTGAAAAGAAAACGTCCAGACCGCAAACGATGCAGCCTGGACTTGAAAAACGGCAAGGTAAGCTATGAACAAGATGGTATGCCCCAAACCATATATAACCCATTCGCCGTGTAAGCTTGACGAGTTTATGGATAACTGATCAAAAATTTGCGGCAATGGCCTGGATACCCGGTCGCAGGCATGATGTGCTTGAAAAAGCTTACCCATTGAAGTCATTCCCGCGAAGTCGGGAATCCAGTTTAAGGAAATTCGCAGGCTGTGCCCGACTTTTTGAAGCAGTTACGCTTCAGGCTATTCCTTGCCTGTTTCTCCGGACGCCTCGGCCATGGCCAGAATTGGCTTAATGATTCGATTCATGGCCTGGGCAGTGGGGCCCTCCTGGTGCACGCGCAAAAACGCGAACCCTTCGTCTCCGGCCCGTACCACCTCCGCATCCAGGGGAATGCGGCCCAAAAACGGCACGCCGGTCTCACGGGCAAGGGCTTCTCCCCCGCCGCTACCGAACACGTCGTCAACCTCTCCGCATTTGGAGCAGATATGACCGCTCATGTTTTCCACGATGCCCAGGACCGGATTGCCCACATCCGCGCAGAAGGTCACGGAACGGCGCACGTCGTCCACAGCCACACCCTGGGGCGTGGTGACGATCAAGGCCTTGGCTTCGGGACCCAGCAACTGGAGCACGGAAAGAGGTTCGTCGCCGGTTCCCGGAGGGCAGTCCACCACGAGAAAATCCAAATCGCCCCAGCGCACGTCACGGAGAAACTGCTTGATCATGCCCATCTTCACCGGACCGCGCCAGATCACCGCCTCCCGGTTGCTGGGCAGCAGGAACCCCAGAGACATGACCCATAGATTAGGGCCCGCATTGATCGGTTCCATGCGGTCTGCATCGACCCGCGGTCGTTCTCCTGACAGGCTGAGCAGCCTGGGAACGCTGGGACCATGCACGTCCACATCCAACAACCCGGTTTTCTTACCGGCCATGGCCAATGCCTGGGCCAGGTTCACCGCTACGGTGCTTTTTCCGACGCCTCCCTTGCCGGACAAGACAACGATCTTGTTCTTGATCCGGGCCAAGTTAGCCTGTAAAATCTTCTCTTCCTCGCTCGGACCGCTGCAATCCTTGCCCGAACAGGATCCGCACGCATGATCGCCCATGTGCCATACTCCTGAAGTCAGATGTTAAAGTATTCGATGCTTATGGCTGAAACCATTCACCTGAAATGGATGAGTCTCAACCATCAAGCTTCAAGTGCCGGTCGCGCCGTGGCCTACCGTGCCATTCGTGTCCCAACCCGTTGTCATAGTTGCCAAGCCACGAATGCGGCGAACATACGGCAGGCTATCGGATACGTCCAGAGCAAAAAAATTACCTATTCAATCAGTGTGCAACCTTCAACTGCCGTCAACAAGACAGGTCAACCCTACGTCAAGAATTGAGGCGATATCGCCGAAAAATTCACGGACTTGGTAGATTCGTGCAGTTAATGATAATCTTTGCTTTCTCATTTTCCGAAAAAATTGGCCCATCATGCTCACTGAAGGTACATCATGATGAGGTTTGGCTTTCAATGAGATTACGCTTGACATTACGGAAAAAAAACAGTGGGAAAGGTGGCGGCGCTTCATTGCCGATAGTTCGGGAATGATATAATACAAAGTTCACAACAGGACAGAATCACATCATCTTTCCTCAACAAGGAAGTCCCTTTCGGGAGGATACAAAAATCATGACGTTTCCCAGTTTATCTTTCGGGGATATGATTGCCAAAACGCCAATCGTACAAGGCGGGATGGGCGTCGGCATTTCCCTTTCCGGTCTATCATCGGCCGTGGCCAACCAAGGCGGCATTGGCGTCATCTCTGCCGCCATGATTGGCATGAACGAGCCTGACCTTGCCAAGAATTACACCCAAGCCAATATCCGGGCCTTGCAAGATGAGATTCGCAAGGCCAAGGCAATGACCAAGGGGATTCTTGGCGTGAACATCATGGTCGCTCTGAGTAATTTTGCCGATCTGGTCCGCACCTCTATCCAGGAGCGTATCGACATCATCTTTTCCGGAGCCGGGTTGCCCTTCGACCTTCCGAAATATCTCACGGAAGATTCTCACACCAAACTTGTGCCCATTGTCTCCTCCGGCCGCGCAGCCGCCATTATCTGCAAGAAATGGATATCCAAGTTCAACTATGTTCCGGATGGCTTTGTCGTCGAAGGCCCCATGGCCGGCGGCCACCTGGGCTTCAAGGCGGAACAGCTGGACGATCCCGAGTTCCAGCTCGAAAACTTGGTTCCCCAGGTCATCGAAGCGGTGAAGCCTTTTGAAAGAGAACATAACCGCTCCATCCCCGTGATCGCGGCCGGAGGCATCTTTTCCGGAGCGGACATCTGCAAGTATCTACGAATGGGCGCCGCCGGCGTCCAGTTGGGAACCCGCTTTGTCGCGACCCACGAGTGCGATGCGGACATGGCCTTCAAACAGGCCTTCATCGACGCCAAGGAAGGCGATGTGACCGTGATCAAAAGTCCGGTGGGCATGCCTGGACGGGCGCTGAAAAATGTTTTCCTGGATGATGTGGATGAAGGCAAGCGCAAGCCCTTTAAATGCCCCTACCACTGCATCGTCACCTGCGATATCAAGAAAAGTCCGTATTGCATTGCCCAGGCTCTGGCCAACGCCAAGAAAGGGCGCATGAAACTGGGCTTCGCCTTTGCCGGTCAGACAGCGCACCGGGTGGACAAACTGCTCTCGGTCAAGGAATTGATGGATTCCCTGGAAGCCGAATACAACGAGGCCTGCGCAGGACCGGCTCCTACCGGAAACTGAGCGCCTCAACCAGATCAACCTGAAGACGATTGTTCAAGCCTTTCTGAATGACGGGCTTTCTTTTAGTTCTGAGTTTCTAAAAAACATCAAGACGGGGGACTGGTCCCCCGTCATTTTTTTCGCCGGGGCCGACGTATGTTGCACTAAGCATGTGAAGCCGACCCGGTGGACGCAGAGTTTTGCCTCTTGTATTCATAGAGGAAAAAAGATAGAGCCGCGTTGAGCTTTGGCGGCGCTTTCCCCACAGTTCAGAAATTTGCCGTTGCGAACCTTTACTGGGAGCACTCGGCACAACTTCATGCAAACAATAATTACGTCGGCTTTTTCGCCGGTCTTGACGGAGCCAATAAGAAATGGACGATGGCAGTAGTAGTACCCGAAAATCTCAACCTCCCTCAGCCTTGCCCAATGGTCCTCAAAGGACGCCGCGCCACGCTGGAACGTTCCACTTGTAAATCTTAGATCGTTCCTGTCCGGGTTTACCTCCGCCGCGTCCCTCATGACCACGGGCTTGGAGGCAACCCATGAAAGATCCTCTCCTCATCAATACTCTGCGTGCGTATATTGACGCCGAAAATCCCATAGCACTGCGGGATTACTCTGCGTCCCTGCACCCGGCTGACTTGGCCGACTCTCTGGATGAACTGACGCCGAAAGACGCGTCTTACGTTCTGGAGACATTATTTTCTCATCAGAGCGCGGAAGTGCTCGGCCAGCTAGATTCGGACCTTCAGATGGACATCGTACTCCGGATGTCCGACCCCCGACTGGCGGATATCATCACGAACATGTTCTCCGACGAGCGGGTGGACCTGATCCAGCTCCTGCCGGAGGAACGGCGCCAGAATGTTCTGCGTCTGCTGGCCAGGGCCGAACGTGAAGACATCATCCGCCTGGGAGCCTACGAGGAAGGGACTGCCGGGGCGATAATGACCTCGGACTATGCGGTGCTCAAGCCCACGCTGACCACCCGCCAGGCGCTGGACAAGCTGCGCCTGGAAGCTCCCGACAAGGAAACCATCTACTATGCCTATGTAATTGATGAACAACGTCGATTGCTGGGCCTGATCTCCCTGCGCGATTTGATCATGGCCACGCCGGAAAGGAAGGTCGAGGAGATCATGCGCCGCGATCCAGTTCGCGCCAATGTCGCCGACGACCAGGAAGACGTGGCCAAGACCATGGCCAAATATGACATTCTGGCCCTGCCGGTGACCAACGGCAACGACGCCCTGGTCGGCATCATCACCTTTGACGACGTGCATGACGTCATTGAAGAGGAAGCCTCGGAAGACTTTCACCGCATGGGATCCATTGCCGAGGGATTCGGACCGTCGGCATCCGACCTGAGTGGGTTCAAGCCGGCGGATATATATTATCTCTTCCTGAAGCGCGTGCCCTGGCTGCTGGCCCTGGTCTTCGTGAACATCTTTTCCGGCGCCGGCATTGCCTTTTTTGAAGATACCATCCAGGCTGTGGTTTCCCTGGTATTTTTCCTACCGCTGTTGATCGGAAGCGGCGGCAATGCGGGTTCGCAGTCCGCCACGTTGATGGTCCGCGCCCTGGCCACGGGTGAGGTGCACATGAAGGATTGGTTCAAGCTGCTCGGCAGAGAGATCATCATCGCCCTTGCCATTGGCCTGTGCATGGGCTTTGCTGTCTCCCTGATCGGCATATTTCGGGTCGGTCCGGATGTGACCGTAGTGGTCGCCTTGAGCATGATTACCATTGTGCTCATGGGCTGTCTGATGGGGATGTCCCTGCCCTTTCTGCTGACCCGCCTGAAACTGGACCCGGCCACGGCCAGTGCTCCGCTGATCGCCTCCCTGGCCGACATCGCCGGCATCGTGATCTACTTCGGCATCGCCACCTGGTACCTGGGCCTGCAGTACTGACCGCGGATTCCCATTCGACGCAATCTCAATCGCAATCGCAATCGAAATCGAAATCGAAATCGATTGTACCACGAAGACCACGAAGTAACACGAAGGCTGGAGTCAATGAAGATTGAATCCACCCTTCGTGGTGAAAAAACGCCATGTGATCAAGCAATAACTTGATCACGCCGCATTCCGGCGCGGTGCTTTACTTCTCGAGGAAATACATGCCGCCACTGGGGTGCGGCGGTCCCGGAACCATACATCAGACACCTCGGCTGGGCAGTTGCAATTTCGAACTCGATTTCGATTGCGATTTCGATTGCGATTTTTGTTCGTTACGGCTTACTGTTAGAACGGCGGAGAAGCGCTGGTGTAGAGGTAGCGCTTGATTTTGTGGGTTGGGGTTTTTTCGAAGGGTTCGGTTTGTTCGATGACCTTGGTGATCCGGGAGAAGGATGAAAGACCGGCATTGGTTCGGGTCCGGATGTCCTCAAGCAGGGTTTCCAGCTGTTTGCGCGCGTCGAATTGGCTCATGCCCCGCCACGCGAAGACCTCGTCCAGCCGGTCGTAATCCAGGAAAACCCGGGCCGCGACCTTGCCGTCAAGTTCAAAGACCAGTGATTCCAGCACAAAATCCTGTTCATTCAGGGCGATTTCAATTTCTTCCGGGTAGATGTTCTCACCGCTGGGACCGAGGATCATATTCTTCAGCCGTCCGCGGATGAACAGATAGCCGTCATTGTCCAACACGCCCAGATCACCTGTTTTCAGCCATCCATCCGCGGTGAAGACCTCCGACGTCAGTTCCGGCTCCTGGAAATAGCCTTGCATCACGTTGGGACCCCGGACCTGGATCTCGCCCACGCCTTCTTCACCGGCCTGCCGGACGCCTTGGTTCTCCTGCCCGGCTCCCTGATCAACGGCAATGCGCACTTCCACGCCGCTCAACATACGACCGCAGGAACGCCGGCGGACCGAGGCCGGACCGGTGCCGGTCACCAGGGGGGAGGCTTCGGTCAGTCCGTATCCTATGGCGTAGGGAAAACCGGCATCACGCAAGAACGCCTCGGTTTCCACGGCCAGAGGCGCTCCGCCGATGCAGAAGCCTCGCAGACAGCCGCCAAAGGCCTGGAGCAGTTTCTTTCCGGCTGCCTTATGCAGAACTTTTCGACCCGGGGCAAAGCGGTACAACATCCGGCCCACGGCACTTCCCGTGAGTTTTGGCTGGATGCGGCGCTTGAATATCTTTTCTATCACCAGAGGCACGCTGAGCATGAAGGTCGGTTGCACCTTGCCCAGGGCGTCCATCAGGGCCTGAGGCGAAGGCACGCCCTGCAGATAGCGAATCTGGGTGCCATTGATCATGGGGAACAAAAAGCCCAGGGTGAACTCGATGGTATGGGCCAGAGGCAGAATGGAAAGCATCCGGTCCCGCGGGCCGAGGTCGACGAGCTCCCGGGTCATCCAGGCATCGGATATCACGTTGCGATGGGTGAGCATCACTCCCTTGGCCCGACCGGTGGTGCCCGAAGTATAGACGATGGAAGCCAGGTCATCCTCTCCAGGTTCCGTGGGCACGGATTCACCGGTCAGATGCCTGGCCAGGGACTGCAGGTTCTCCCGATCCTTGAAGCTGGAACGGATGACTCCTTTCACTCGTCCGGCCAGGGATTCCGGAGGCAAAATCCGGTAATCATCAAGAACGATCACGGTCAGGTGTTGTTGGTTCAATCCCTCCAGCTTGCCCAGACAGCGCTCCGAAGCCAAAAGAACCTTTGCCCCGCTGTGCCGCAGGATGTGATGCACCGCGGACGGGTGAAACTCCGTCAGAATCGGCACCGCAACCGCGCCCAGAAAACTTGCCGCGAAGTAGGCCACGGCCCAGTCCGGACGATTTTCACAAAAAATCGCCACACGGTCCCCATGCCCCACGCCCAATTGCGCCAAGGTTTCGGAATGCTCCTGGACCTTTGAATACAGTTCGGAATAGGTGAGCGCGTCTCCCCCCACATCTCCGACAGCCGGACGATCCGCAAAAAGGACCGCACCACGGGACAACACCTCGGGCACGGTTCGTGGAGAAACATTGACGTCAAATTCTACTTTCATTTTTTTCGGCATGGTGGTCATGGCGATTTCCTTAAAGTTATTGAAATATGATTTGCTGCGGGATACTCATCCCGGCGTCTCCCCCATGTATTGTTGATCGTACAACCGCTTGTAGACGGCGGAGGTCAGATACAATTTTTCATGATCGCCCTTGTGTGTGATCTGCCCGCATTCAAAGAGAAAAATACTGGAAGCCAGACGGATGGTGCTGAATCGATGGGCGATGATCAGCACGGTCTTGTTCCGGATCAGTCCGGACAGGGCCTGCTGGATCATCTCTTCGCTGGTGGCGTCCAAAGCCGATGTCGCCTCGTCCAGTATCAGAATCGGGGCGTTGCGCAGGAAGGCCCTGGCCAGAGCCAGGCGCTGTTTCTGTCCCCCTGAGAGCCGCATGCCCTTCTCCCCGACAACGGTCTCATATCCATGCGGCAGATCCCGGATGAACTCATGGGCAAAAGCGCGCTCCGCCGCATGCTCCACGGCTTCGGGAGACGCGTCCAGGTCTCCCGCCATGATGTTGTAACGGACGGTGTCGTTGAACAGCACGGGATCCTGGGGCACGATGGCCATGGTTCGGCGCAGATCCTCCTTGCGAAGGTTGCGTAGGTCATGGCCGTCGATCCGGATTTTTCCGGCGGAAACATCGAAGAAACGAGGAATCAGGTTCGCAAAGGTCGTTTTTCCGGCCCCGCTCGGCCCTACCAGCGCGACCACCTCGCCCGGAGCGATCGTCACATTGATGTCTTGCAGCACCGGAATGCCCTGATCATAGGCGAAAAAAACCCGCTCGAACCGGATCTCCCCTCGCACCTTTTCCAGGGGCAGCGATTCCGGAACATCAGGATCGGGCACGCTGTCTTCGGTGGACAAGATATACTCCAGACGCTCCAGCGACGCCTCGCCCTTGCGGATTTCATTGTGAATCCGGCCCAGTTTTTTGACCGGCTCGTAGGACATGTACAGCGCGAAGATCAAAGGCAGAATTTGATCCAGGCCGACGCCCCTGGAGGACGCATAAAAAACGGCCCCGGCAACGCCGAATGCCGCTACGACTTCAATGGTCGGCGAGAGAATGTGCGAATACTTGACCACCTTCATGGCCCGGCTGAACAGTTCCCTGGCCGCGTGCTCGAACTTTCGGATCTCGCGATTTTCCAGGCTGAAAGCGCGTATTTCCTTGGTGGCCGTAAGATTTTCGTTGAGAATGGTGGTTAAGTCGGCGGTCTGCGCCAGGAAAGCGTGCGCCCGGTGCAACAATTTCTTGCCGATGATCCGGATGGGCAGGATGCAGACCGGCACCAACAGCAAGGTCAGTAAAATGAACAACAAATCCTGCTGCTTCAACGATAGATAGACAACCGCGCCCACTGCTCCGACAAAGGTCAGGGGCTGCTTGATCAGATCATTGGCCACGTTGGTCACGACGCCCTGCAACTGGCCGGTGTCGTTGATCACCCTGGCCAGCAGGTCGCCGCTTTTATTCTTCTGATAGAATGCCAGGGGCAGAGTCTGGAGCTTGATAAACACCCGCACTCGCAGGGCTTCCAGAACCTTGCCGCCGCAATAGTGAATCAGATAGACATTCAGGAAGCCGCTCACGCTGCGAAGCAGAAAAACCGCGGGAATGAATGCGGTCACGGCGATCAACACCGACAGGGGGGGCGGTTCCGGTCCGAAAATGATCGGGAAGACGCGGTCAGCCATGAACGGCAACCCGAATCCACTGGCTACGCCGAAAATGACCCCGAAAAAAATCGCCGCGGCAAACTGCTTTCGGACCGCCCCCAAGAGCGAAAAGTAGGGCAGAAAGCGTTTGAACAACCCTTCGTTTTGCTTTACTCGCATCAGGAGGAAACGCTCCTCCGGAAAAATCCTTGACCGGGGATGTCCATCCCAGACATCGTTCCACACCCAACAGGCACTTCAACACAAAACCGTTCCATGAAAACTCCCACTTTTCTCATCATCAAGCCGTCATCCCTTGGAGATATTGTTCACGCCCTGCTCGTGGCCCAGATGATCAAACGTGGATTTCCCGAATCCCGAATCGACTGGGTCTGCCGGGACATTTTCGCCCCGTTGATCCACGCCTGTCCCTTTGTGGACAATGTATTCCTCTTTGAACGGCACGGGGGCATTGCCGCTTTCCTGAGACTGATCCGAACTATCCGGCGACAACGCTATGACTGGATTCTGGACATGCAGGGCTTGGCTCGCAGCGGACTGATCACCGCGCTGAGCAGAGCCGAAACCTCCATCGGCCGATCCGACGCCCGGGAAGGCGCCCGGTTCGTCTACACCATGCGTGCTCCCCTTCCGCCCACGGGCGTTCAATCCCATGCCGTGACCATTCTTAGTGAGTTCCTGCCCCTGCTTGGCCTGCCCAGAGATGTCGTCCCCCGTCTCGCCATCCACCCTGACAACGTGGACTTCCGTAAAGACTTGGCAATGCCTTCCGCTCCGATACTTTTGTTTCCCGAAAGCCGCCGCGTGGAAAAGAACTGGCCTTGTTTTTCCAGACTGACACGCGATCTGCGGGAAAGCTTTCAGGACGTCCCGGTGGCCTGGGCCGGCGCCGAGGCCATGCCTTCCCCTTCGGATGCTTCTGAAAGAAATTTCCGCAACCTGACCGGCAAGACATCGCTCCAGGAACTGCTCAAACTTCTTTCTGAAGCCCGCCTTGTGATCGGCAACGACAGCGGGCCCTTGCATCTTGCCGCGGCCTTGGGCGTGCCCACCCTGGCCCTCTTCGGCCCCACGGACCCGGCCCGCTATCGCCCCTACCCCGGCGACGACCGGCTAAACCGCATCCTGCGTGCCCCCGAGGGCGACTTTCACCGCCTTCAGCCGGAAACGGTCCTGGAAGCCATACGGGAAATTCTCACGTAGTTCTTCACAAGCAACGGATTCACGAGGTGCCTACTCAGCTTGAGCAAGTAAAGGTGGCTTTTCAAAAACTTGTGGCAAGCATGACCTGGATTCCCGCCTTCGCGGGAATGACTTGATTTTCCAGAGCCGTCTTTGAGTCAGTCATCCCGCAAAGTGGGTTATCCTGTCCGTTTCCTCGGATGAGCTGCATGGTTACTACCAGACACATTCTGATCGAAAGCGAGAACTGGTACGGCTGAGAGTTGCCCGCTCCCCCTAGCTGATGTCATGTCTCAGGATCACCGCCCCGTCAGTTCATCGAGTGCGGTCAGTGTTCGTTGCGCCGCGCCCTTGCCGGATTGATGCCACCGCCTTGCTGCCCGTCCCCGCTCCTCCCGCGCCGCCTGGTCCTGGAACGAAGTACGGACCCGGTCTGTCAGCTCCTGCTCTCCACGTACAACCTCCCCTGCTCCGGCCGCTGTCATGGAAGCTGCAATGGCCCTAAAATTCTGCATGTTCGGTCCGAAGAGCACCGTCTTTCCCAGAGCCGCGGCTTCGATAGGATTCTGCCCTCCCCGATGGGGATCCATGCTCTTACCCACAAAAACCACATCGGCAATCTGCAGCAGCGCGACCATTTCCCCGGTGGTATCAGCCACGGCCACGTTCACGGCGGCTGTTGCCGGACCGTCAGTCCGAAAGTGAACACCCCCTTCCCTCCAGGCAAGCATCTCCCGTAGAGCGTTGCGACGCTCAGCGTGCCGGGGAATCAGCAGCAGTTTGCACGGCTGCCCGTGCTCGCGCAGCGATGTCGCCACCCGCAACAGCATCTCCTCCTCCCCGGGCCATGTGGAGGCACCGGCCAGGACAAGCGGCTGCCCCGCGTTTCTCGTTTCCCAAAAACCCAGCTCACGGCGCAATTGATCCAGCTCATGGGCTTGTAAAAGCGGTCGGGGAGTGAAATCCAGCTTGAGATTGCCGCTGACCACGATTCTGTCTGCAGGCGTACCAAGTCCGGCATAGCGTCGGCCATCCTCCTCCGAAGCGGCCACGACCTTGTCCAGCATGGCAAACGGCTTACGGAGACACCTTGGCAGGACTTGCCAGCGCACAAAGGAACGCTCAGACATCCGGGCATTGATCAAGGCCACGGGAACGTTTCGCTGCCGGGCCTGATGGAGATGTTCCGGCCAGATTTCGCTCTCCATCAGGACGCAGAGATCCGGTTGCAGCCGTTTCCAGACGCGATGGCTGACAGGCCAGAAATCAAGGGGAAAATATCCGAGATGGGTCACATCGGCGCCGTATTTTCGCTCAGCCAGAGCATGGGCCGTGCTGGTAGTTGTGGTGAGCACGATCTGAACGGATTCGTCCTGGCGCAACAATTCCAGCAGCGGTGCCAAGGCAAGTATCTCCCCGACACTGACCGCATGGGCCCAGATACGCCGCTCGCCGTGTCGTTTGGGTGCCAGCACGGGAACCATTCCCAGGCGCTGCGCAAAATGTTCGCCGTAGCCGCCGCGCCGCAACATCCTGGGAATATAAAACGGCAGAACCAAAAAAAGGGCCGGCAGAAACAGCAATCGGTAAAACAGCAGCATCACGCCTTCCGGTTATCGGACTCGTCCGCGGCAACAGCCTGTGCGACAGCCTGTCACGACGAAAGGGTTATGCCGTTGTCCCGCAGGTCCTGGATCAAGAACTGCCGCATCCGTTTGCTTACCGGTCCGGGGCGAACGTCGTGAATGGGCTTTTTATTAAAGCGAACCACGCTCAGGGCGTCGATGGTCGTCCCCAGCAGGATGACTTCGCGGGCCAGGTAGATGTCATTTTCGGTAACTTTGCGAAATAGTACGGGCATGTCTCCCGTTACCGCATCCAGAGCGCGCATCAAGGTCGTGCCGGTCAGTGCATTGCTCAGTTCGGGAACGATTACGCGCCCCCGATCGTCGACAATACAAACGTTCTCCACGGCGCCTTCGGCCAGAAAGCCCTGGTCGTCGAAGCACAGCGAATAGTCGCAGCCGGACTCCACCGCCTCACGTTTCATGAGCACATTGGGCAGGTAGTTGACGCTCTTGATCTTGGCCATCAGACCGTTCTTCGCGGGCATGGAACAGCGGGAGGCCGTGACTCCCTTCTTATAGGCTTCCTCGGGTCGTGGATGCAGTTTGTACACCACGATGTACAAGCTGGCCCGGGGACATTCCCGGGCATCGATTCCGAAGCCTCCAGGGCCGCGACCGAGCAGAACCCGGACCATGCCCTGTTGGGCGGATGCCGCACGGGACACATCCACAATCATCGTCTTCAGTTCATCCCAGGTACAAGGCGGTTCGAGAAAAATCGACTGTGCCGAGAAGGTGAGCCGCTCCACATGCGGTTCCATCTGATACAACTTGCCGTCCACGAATTTCATGGTTTCAAAAACACCGTCCCCTCGGTGGACCATGTGGTCGTCCAGCGGCAGAAGCATCAGCCGCGGGTCGGTGCCGACAACCCCCACGCGGTGATCGTAAAATGCAAGAACTTCATCAATACCGGGACGCGGTGCCTGCAGCAGACGTTGCATGTAGGCTTGCTGGTCTTTTTCTATGGATAACAAAGGAATATCTCCTTAAACAGATACAGTTGAGGCCCGGCACCCTTGGAGGATTGCCGGGCAAGCCTGGATAAAAGGATTACAGGGCGTCATCCACTCGGATCAAATCACGATCCAAAAGCACCTCAGCGATCTGAACAGCGTTCAAGGCAGCGCCTTTGCGCAGGTTGTCCGCCACGATCCAGAGATTCAAGCCATTGGGGATGGATTCGTCTTCGCGGATCCGGCCCACAAAGGTCAGATCCTCGCCAGCGGCGTGAATGGGCATGGGATAGATTTTTTCCCTGGGATTGTCCAAAACCTGGACGCCAGGAGCCTGACTCAGGATCACCCGGGCTTCGGCGGACGTGATCTTCTTCTCGGTTTCCACATTCACGGACTCGCTGTGCCCGTAAAAAACCGGGACCCGAACGGTGGTGGCCGTCAGGCGGATAGTCTCGTCCCCCATGATCTTCTGGGTCTCGAGAACCATTTTCATTTCTTCCTTGGTGTAGTCGTTGTCCAGGAAGACGTCGATATGGGGCAGGCAGTTGAAGGCGATCCGGTGTGGGTAGACCTCGGGCTCGGGCTCCTGCATGTTGAACATCTGCCGTACCTGGGATTCCAGTTCCTTGATGGCCTTTTGCCCGGTCCCTGAAACAGCTTGGTATGTGGAAACCACAACACGCTTGATCTTTCCCGCGTCATGCAGCGGCTTCAACACGACAACCATCTGGATCGTTGAACAGTTTGGGTTGGCAATGATCCCCCTGTGTCGAGAAAGGTCGTCCGGATTCACTTCCGGAACAACCAGAGGCACCTCGGGATCCATGCGCCATGCGCTGGAGTTGTCCACCACCACGCACCCGGATCTGGCCGCGATGGGGGCGAACTTTTCAGAAGTGCTTCCACCGGCCGAAAACAGAGCCAAGTCCAAGTCATTGAAGGAGTTTTCATCCAGTTCCTCCACCACCAAATGCCCGCCCTTGAATGGCAGTTCCTGCCCCGCGGATCGTGACGAGGCCAAGGCCTTGACCGTGGTAGCCGGAAATTCACGCTGCTCCAATATCTTGAGGATCTCCCGCCCGACAGCTCCTGTCGCTCCGACAACGCCGATTCGCAGTTCCCTGGTCATATCATTGCTCCTTAATATTGTATGAATGTTGTCTATCCGCAGGTTCCATCAATAAATCTGCTTGTCTGCGGATAAGACGGTTATTGTTCAACCTGCTCCATGATCCGCAAACATCCGTCCGAGCGGTTCATGGTGTAAAGATGCACTCCGGGTGCTCCGTTGTGCAACAGGTCCTGGATCTGTTGCGCGGCATGCCGGATGCCCACTTCCTGCACCGCGGCGTCTCCGCCCCGCGCGTCCGCTTGTTCCAGATCCTTCAGGAACTGCTCCGGCAGCGTCGCGCCGCACATGGAGGTGATGCGCTGAATGAATTTGAGACTGAAAATGGGCATGATGCCGGGAATGATGGGTTTGACGATCCCGACGTCGCGGATTTTCCGCATGAAATCCCAGTATGCCTTGTTGTCAAAGAAAAGCTGGGTCACGGCAAAGTCTCCCCCCAAGTCCAGCTTTGCCTTCAGGAATCGGAGGTCCTCCTCCAGCCCAACGGCTTCCGGGTGGCCTTCCGGATAACCGGCCACGCCGACCCCAAAATCCTGATAATTTTTGGCAATGAAACCAACCAGATCTGATGCATGCTGAAACCCATCGTCAGAAGGGGTGAACGTGCTCTCTCCCTTGGGAGGATCGCCGCGCAGGGCCATGATGTTGGAAACGTCGGCGCGCACCAGATCATCCAGAAACTCACGCAGGCCTTCAGCGCATGCACCGACGCAAGTCAGGTGGGCCATGGGCTCCATGTCGAAATCCCGTTTCAGGGTGGACACAATGTCCAGAGTGGCAGCCTGGGTGCTGCCGCCGGCACCGTAGGTCACTGAAACGAAAAGCGGATTTAAGGATCGTAGCCGCTCCACTGTTTCAAAAAACTTCGGCCACAGCGCCCGATCCTTGGGGGGAAAGAACTCCAATGAAATCCTGGATCGATCAGGCTGCTGCAGCATATCCTTGATTTTCACTGCTAATCTCCGATGTTTTATGATTGAAGATGATCTGGGCCGGGGCAATGCACCGGTTGCGCCATCATCAGCATTGCTTGTTCTAAAATTTCGCACGGACCTTTGAAAGCAATTTACAGTCTTCAAACCAAACGCTTTCGATTTCGATTTCGATTTCGATTTCGATTTCGATTTCGATTTCGAGTGAAGGCAGATAATTTATTGCTTGCGGTGTAAACTACATGATCGTCTCGCCGATTTGGAAGATGGGCAAGTACATGCTGACCACCAGACCGCCGACCACAACCCCGAGAAAGACGATCATCATGGGTTCCAAAAGCGAGGTCAGCGTCTCCACGGCTATATCCACTTCGTTGTCATAGAAGTCGGCGACCTTGGCAAGCATGTGATCCAGGTTTCCGGTGGTTTCGCCGATGGAAATCATCTGGATCACCATGGGCGGGAAGACACCGGTCGCTTCCAGGGGGTCGGCCAGATTCTGCCCCTCGGAAATGCTCTTTTTGGCGTCGAGTACACCGCGTTCCACGGTCTTGTTGCCGGATGTCTTGGCCACGATGTCCAGAGCGCCCAGAATGGGCACGCCGCTGGATACCATGGTGCTCAGGGTGCGCCCGAATCTGGCCACGGCGACTTTGCGCAAAAGTGGGCCGAAAACCGGCAGGGTCAGCACCCAGTAATCCACCATGATCTGCACCCGTTCGATCCGGTACAGGCGCTTGGCAATGATTGCAAACGCCACGGCCCCGCCGACCATGTACATAAGATTGTCCTGGGTGAAGCGGCTCAAATTGATGACGATCTGGGTCGGCATGGGCAGTGCAGCGCCAAAATCCGCGAACATGGTCTCAAATGTCGGGATAACGAAAATGAGAATGATGGCGATGACAGCTACAGCCACGGTGACGACCACGGCCGGATAGACCATGGCTGACTTGACCCGGGCCTTGAGCTTCGCTGCCTTTTCCAGGTAGTCGGCCAACCGAAGCAGGATAATGTCCAGCACGCCTCCGGCCTCGCCCGCGTTGACCATGTTCGCGTACAGGTCGTTAAATATCTTGGGATGCTTGCGCATGGCGTCGAAAAGGGAGCTGCCGCCTTCAATATCATTGCGGACGTTGTACAGAACCCGACGCAAGAGCTTGTTTTCAGTCTGTTCGCACATGATCTGCAAGGACTGCAGGATCGGTACGCCGGCATTGATCATGGTCGAGAACTGGCGACTGAAAATAACCATGTCCCGGTCCGTGACCCTGCCTTCGAGAAAGGTGCCTTCAAGGATGTCCTTAGGCTTGGGCTTGACCGTAAGCTGGGTAAACCCTTTGCGCCGCAGAGCATTTTCGGCCATTTCCAGGGTAGGAGAATCAAAATCGCCTTTGATCCGGCGACCTTGCCTGTTTTTGCCTTTGTATATGAATATGGGCATTCAATATCCTAAATGCTCTTGATGCGAATGTGACGGAGATTCAGCGAAAGCGCCTATTGGCATCTGATTCGACCTGGATGCACTCCGTCTGTGCTGGCGGCTTTAAAAGCGGATGAACGGGTCATGAGCGCAAACGGTTCGAAGCCTTACTGCAGGAAGACGATTATGGGACGTCAAATCGTGACGAATCACGGCAATCAGCAGGTGCGGGCATGGTTGCCAATTCGGCGACGATCTCCAGATCGCCCGGCAAGAAAGGAAGATTGGCCGCGCCCGGCAGAATCCAGGCCAAGTCTTGATTCTCTAGTGGCACAGGCATTCCCTGGAAGGAAGTAACCCAGAAAAAATATAGATGAACATGAAAATCTGGGTATTGGTGTTTTTTTTCACGCCAGGGAAAAAAATTTTCGGGAGTAATTGCTAGTTCCTCACGCAACTCCCGCACCAGCGCCTGTTCCAGAGTTTCTCCCGGCTCCACCTTGCCACCGGGGAATTCCCAGAAACCTGCCATGGGTTTGCCTTCGGGCCGCTGAACAGCCAAATACCGCCCCTCTCGCCAAGCCACCGCGGCAACAACTTTTATGGATTGCTTTTGCTTCATACATCACACCGGCAAAGTGGGTCTCTTAGCGCAAAGAGATGCATTTGACCAGAACGAACAGACAACATGCCGGAGACACTCTCCTCCGGCAGACAGATTTTGGCGACATAACGGCGACCAAATATTGTCACTGCTCCTTGATTGAATGAATTCACGGCATGAAGCAATCATGGCATTGATACCGTGAAACCGGAAAAGAATCTCCCTACCATCACCAACACCTTGACGCTTCGACAAAGAGCACATAAACAGATTCCCATGCGCCCGTAGCTCAGCCGGATAGAGCGTCGGACTTCGAATCCGCAGGCCGGGAGTTCGAATCTCTCCGGGCGCACCAAAGAAAAACAAGGGTTTACGTCAAAAGCGTAAATCCTTTTTTTTATTCTAAACTCCCAAAAAATTATTTGGGTTCCCCTGGTTCCTTGGTTTTGAAAAAGGTGCTGATCTGTCCAGGCTGCTCACATAATGAACATTTGGGTAACGGCTTCCAATCGCAGACACGGAAATGCAATGTCGCATATCTAACCGGCTGATTCAAAAAAATTTCGGAATCCAGGGCCACTCAAGCTCGAAAGTTTTGACCTTAATGAGCCGGAACATCTTTCTCCAAGGCAGAAGCCCGGAAAATGCTCAGCTGAGGACATAACGATTCCGCCTCGCGGTCTGTGGCATTTCGTCGCAACTTTAGACGATTGGCCACCCCAGATCACACCACTCCACACCATCTTGTCCCGCTCCATGGCGGACAACTCCGCACTAAAAATTCCTGAGCCGGAATAATCTTCAAGGCCAGAGTTCATCGTCTTAACAGGCGAGGGATCATCCCTCATTATAAGTGCAAGCGGTCGTACACCTGCAGTAATAGTCAGGATCTGCCTGCTAAGAGTTAGCTGTGGATCAACAAGATCGCCGAAGTTCCTTTTTCCGCCAAGCATGCACTACAATCTAATTGACCTCCTGGGAGGCACAGCCATCTGACAACCTGTCACGGCGCAACCGACTGCGGCTGTCAGCATTTTTTACAAGGGCCGTCGGTTTTCTTTACACCATGCATAGTGAATTCACTTTCATCTTTTCCCTCAAAACTTTTAGATTGTCCGCACGATTCTCTTATCACAATTTTTTTTTAAATTTATTATTACAAGAAGATAGCCGCAGAGAATATTTCTGATCGAAAACAGAAATGAGTAGCTTTCGCTAGATCTTTAATGGGTGTTTATGTCGATTTTTTTTACACTTTGTCCAAACCGACAGACACCAATCCCCAAGACATTGAAATACAAAGATTATCCCAAGAAAAAGCTTGGCACGTTCTGTGAATATTACAAATCAAAGAACATGCTGTCACAGGTACTCACAAACCCTCAACCTCAAGTCCAGGAGCGCGACTTGTTAGGAGAAAAGAGATGATTTCACACAAAAAATTTTTTGCATCCTGGTTATTCATGTTAATTTTGATTTCTAATACTGCATTTGCGTTAAATTATACCGAAATCGAAAAAACAAAAGTGATCGATGACATCATTAGCTATATGGGCAACTATCATCAAAGCAATTTTGAACGTGTTACCGATGACGTGGATAAGCACTGGCTTAAGATGATCGAAACAAATATCGGGTACACGAATGACTTCAAGCTGGAAGGAAGAATCTTGGCAAGTCATGCCGGGTACGATAATGAATTCGGCTATATTAACAACAATGGAGATTTTATTCAGCTCTTTGATGCTCCGCAGACGAAGTGGCAAATTGTGAATTCAAATTCTCTTGAGCAGACCCCTTTTATCGAATTTGAGATGACATTGCCTAGCGATATGGTTCACCTCGCAATCAGATCGGAGAACGAGAAAAATTACCCTTGGATATGGACTTCTAATCCAGATCTTAACGATGATAGCCTTGACCACATGGTGACCTGGATAAATAGTTTAAACCCTTTGCATTACATCATTGGTTTTGAAGACCTTCATGGTTTCAAAAGAAATTCGGATTGGGATTTTAATGACCTTGTTGTCGAACTAAGGTATATATATACTGGTTCCGGTCCCATACCAACACCAGAACCTGGCACTCTGCTGTTACTGGGTCTTGGCTTGTGCGGGCTTTACCTGACAAGAGTGAAGAGAATGATTTAAGAGTTGATCACGACGTTACTTGAACGAAAAAGCCGATGGACAGGATAATCGCTGTCCATCGGCTTTTCTGATTCATCATTAACGCTAAAATCTCCTGACCGTGGTTCTCCTAATATCCTGATCTGCAAACAAAATGGAAGCCAATGGCTTCCATTTTGATATCCGACATTTCTGGCAAAGTGCGACGGCTACGATCCAAGCTCCCTGCTGCGCTGTTCGGCCTTGTGGACTGCGTCAATGACCGCTCCACGCGTCGCTGTCCTGTCCAGATGGTTCAGGGCGGCGATGGTGGTTCCAGCTGGAGAGGTGACCATATGCTGCAAGGTAGAGAGGCTCAGGCCTGTTTCCGAGGCCAGTTTGACCGAACCTTCCAGGAGGCCGGCAACCATCTGCTCGGCAAGGGGGCGGCTCAGCCCCGCGGAAACGCCGGATTGGACCAAGGCGTCCATAAAGTAATAGACATAGGCCGGCCCCGAGCCCACCAGGGCCGTGAAGGCATGAAAATCCTTCTCAGCCAGGACGTGCACCTGGCCCAGCAGGGCCAGCATTTCCAGGACGATCTCCTTCTGCGCCTCGGTCAGTTGCGGATCTTCGAAGCAGACCGCGGTGACACCGGAACCGACCATGGCCGGCGTGTTCGGCATCACCCGCACCACGGCGCAACGCCGCTCGGACCAGTTTTGCAACTGCTCCAGGGTGATGCCCGCGGCAATGGAAATGATGCAGGTTGCGGAGCGCAATACTGGCTTGGCATCTGTCAGCACCCGGGACATGATCTGCGGCTTGACTGCCAGAAAAACAAAATCCGCGTCCTGAAGCACCGCTTCCATCGAGGACGCGGCGGAAAATCCCTCTGTCGATTCAAGTTCACACGCCTTGTGCACATCTGGATCAAAACCGCGGATGGTGGTGTCCGGAAGGTGGGATAGAGCCTTGATCAGGGCCGCTCCCATGTTTCCCAGCCCGATGCAGCCGACACGCAGAGTGCTCACCCTTGCAGCTCCATGGCATTGAAGAAGTAGGGAATCTCCTGAGCAGCCGTTTCCGAAGCGTCGGAACCATGCACCGTGTTTCGCTCCACATCCAGTGCCAGATCCTTGCGGATGGTGCCCGCGTCGGCATTGGCCGGATTGGTCGCGCCCATCAATCCCCGCCAGACCGCAATGGCGTTTTCACCCTCAAGAACGGCCGCGACAATGGGGCCGGACGTCATATAGTCCACCAAGCTCTGGAAGAAGGGACGCTCCTTGTGCACGGCATAGAACCCCTCTGCCTGGGCCTTGGTCAGCCGCAGCTTGCGCAGGGCCACGATCCGTAGACCGGCGGACTCGATCCGGGTCAGGACGTTGCCGATCAAATTGCGTTCCACGCCGTCCGGCTTGATCATGCACAGTGTTCGTTCAGTCATTCGATTTTCTCCATTTATATAATAAAGTTTAAGGTACAACCGGGACAGACTCACACCAACAACATCTTGTCCGAAGAAAAAGCTTCCTTCTTTAAACTATAAAACCGGGCCAACAGATCATCCACTTTCAGGCGGAATTTTTCTTCGCCGGTGATGTCCAGAATGATCTCACCCCGGTGCATCATGATCAGGCGGTTGCCCATGCGCAGGGCCTGATGCATGTTGTGCGTGACCATGAGCGCGGTCAGTTCCATGCTTTCCACAAGCCGTTCGGTCAGTTCCAGAATCTGCTGACCGGTTTTCGGGTCCAGGGCCGCGGTATGCTCGTCCAGAAGCAGGATATCCGGGCGAACCAGCGTCGCCATGACCATGGTCAAAGCCTGGCGCTGACCACCGGAAAGCAGCCCCACCGGATCCTGAAACCGGTCTTCCAGCCCCAGATCCAGGAGCCGCAATTTTTCCCGGAACAGATCCCGGTCCAAGCGGCGCACGCCCGAGCCAAGTCCCCGGAATCGTCCGCGGCGTAGGGCCAGAGCCAGATTCTGCTCAATGCTCATGGAGGCGCAGGTGCCCAGCAGCGGGTCCTGGAAGACGCGACCGATGAATCTGGCCCGCTTGTACTCCGGCCAGCCCGTCACGTCCTTGCCGTCCAGCAGGATGCTCCCCTGATCGGGAAAAAAACTGCCGGCCAGGCAGTTCAGCATCGTGGACTTGCCCGCTCCGTTGGATCCAATGATCGAGATGAAATCGCCGCGCCGCACGTCCAGGGAAAGGTTTTGCAGAGCCAGAACCTCGTTCACGCTGCCCCGGTAGAAATACTTGGTGATTTGCTTCAGGGAGAGCATCATGAGAAAAATCGTGCCTTGAGTTTGGGTGCCGTAAGGGCGAGCACCACCAGCACGGCCGTGATCAAGTTCAAATCGCTGGGAGTGAAGGTGAACGTGCCCACCTTCATGCTCAAGGCCATGGCGATGGCCGTGCGGTAAAGGATCGACCCCAACAGAACGGCGATCACGGCGCGCATGATCCCGCCTCTTCCGAAAACCGTCTCGCCGACGATGACCGAGGCCAGACCGGCAACGATGGTTCCCACGCCCATGTTCACGTCCGCCGCGCCCTGGTTCTGGGCGATCAACGCGCCGCTGAAGGCCACCATGGCGTTGGAAAAGCCCACGCCGAGAATGATCACCGTGTGGGTATTCACACCCTGGCTGGTGATCATCCTGGGATTGTCCCCGGTAGCCAGCATGGTCTGCCCAAACTCCGTGTGCAGGAACCAGACGAGAAAGACCACGATGCCGATCCCAATTCCGACAAAAAGAATGATCGAGGAAAGATATCCGGGCAAACCGAGTCCCATCAATGGATCCAAGACCGTATTCCGTCCCAGCAGCGAAACATTGGGACCGCCCATCACCCGAATGTTCACGGAATACAGGGCGATCATGGTCAGGATGGAGGCCAGCAGGTGCAGGATGCCCAGTTTGGTGTTCAAAAACCCCGTGACCATCCCGGCCAGAAAACCCGCGCCCATGGCCAGAAAAAGGGACAAGAACGGATCCATTCCCGAGCTGATGGCCACGGCGCAGACCCCTGCTCCCAGCGGCAGACTGCCGTCAACTGTCAAGTCCGGAAAATTGAGGACACGGAAGGTAAGGTACACCCCCAGGGCCATGATCCCGTAGACCAGGCCCTGCTCCACGGCGCCGAGCAACGCATACCAGCTCATGGCCGCCTTCCGGGCCGAACAGGATTGGCATAGGAGTCGACGATGCTTGCGTTCAGAAAAATGCCGATTAATAAAATTTCATGCATAAATGGTTGTGATAGTTTCATTAGGCCGAGCAAGGTGAACCGGATTCCCAATCGGTACTTATGCTTGAGAGCACGACCAAAAAGATGGGACATCACGTGCGGAACTGGCCAAGTGAAAGGAATCCTGTTTCTGATGGTACCGCGGGCACAATCCGTGCCCGCGGTTATGGAATTGGTTTATTCGTGGATTTTCGCGGCTCGTTCAAGCAGAGATTCCGAGAGTGTCACTCCCATGGCCTTGGCCGCGGACAGGTTGACATGCAATTCCAGATCCTGCTGCATCTCCACCGGGGTGGTCGCCGGATCAGCACCCTGGAATATGCGTCCGGCCATGGCGCCGGTTTGGCGGCCGTGCTCGTAATAATCGAATCCAAGGGCAGCCACGGCGCCTCTGGGCACGGAGTCCACGTCCGCGGCATACAAGGGCAGCTTGCTTTCCTGGCAGACCTTGGCCAGGGCCTCGAAGGCCGAAACCACGGTGTTGTCCGTGGGCACGTACACGGCCTGCACTCGACCGACCAGACTCTTGGCGGCCTGGAACACGTCGCTGGAACGGGCCACGGTGGCTTCGACCAGGGTTATGCCGGCCTTGGCGGTTTCGGCCTTGAGCAGATCGGCCAATGCACGGGAGTTGGCCTCGCCGGAGTTGTAGATCACGCCCAGGGACGTCAATTCAGGATGAATCTCCCGGATCAGTCCCAGATGGCGATCCATGGGGGTCATGTCCGACGTTCCCGTGATATTGCCTCCGGGATTCAGCAGGTTCGGCACCAGTCCGGCGCTGACCGGATCGGTCACCGCGCTGAACAGGATTGGGGTCTTCTGCATGGAGGGATTTTTCCTCACGGTCTGGGCCATGGCCTGGGCCGACGGCGTGGCAATGGCCAGAACCAGTTGGGGGCGCTCCCCGACGATCTGCTGCGCGATCAGGTTCGCGGTGGCCATGTTCGCCTGGGCGTTGTGCACGCGAAAATCCAACTCAAACCCATCCTCGCGCAACTGATCCTGGAAACCGCGCAAAACGGCATCCAGGGCCGGATGCTCCACAAACTGGTTCACAGAGACGATGCGGGGCTGCTCGGACATGGCCGGAGCGGCAAGTCCGAAAACGAAAGCGATAAGACATGCAAGCAACATGATTTGTTTCATAATGCTTCTCCTCGAAAAAAGGGATATGAAAAAAACGCTTTTTCTTATATAAAAAAATCATGGAGGACAAGAAATATCTGCCGCCCGACGTCCGGCGCCGGGTGATCGTTTGCCTCCCTTCCCAGCTTTCTTGACATGCTGACGGTATTGGGAAAATAGAGTTCTAATCGAACACAAGGAGAACCCTATGCTCAAAGTTAAAGACCTGATGACCAAACAAGTCATCTCCCTGCAAGAGCACGACAACGTGCAGACCGCCCGCTCCATCATGAACCTGGGCCGAATCCGGCATATCCCCATTGTCGACAAACAGGGCGACTTCGCAGGCCTGCTGACCCACAGAGACCTCCTGGCCGTAACCATCTCCAAGTTGGCGGATATTGAGGCCGAAGTTCAGGATGAAATCGACGCCTCTATTCCCATTCATGAAATCATGCGCCGTGACGTGACGGCCATTGATCCGGAAATGGACCTGCGTGAGGCCGCGGAGATTCTCCTGCAACATAAGTACGGTTGCCTCCCGGTGGTGGAGGACAAGATGCTTGTGGGCATTCTGACCGAAGCGGATTTTTTAAAGCTGACCATCAGCCTGATGGATGCGCTGGACAAGATGGAAGCGTAGCAAGATTCGTCGTGAGTGATGCGTGAAGTGTGGTTAGTGAAGTGCGAAAGTGTTGATATGCCGAGTTTTTGTCAATCGATGTCTATGATTGAGCGGCAGGCTCGGGTGTTTGCCTTGGAGGAGATGCGGCAGTGCAAAAGATGACGACGGCCAGGCTCTCGGAAATGAAGAGCAATGGCGAAAAAATTACCGTGTTGACGGCGTATGACTGGGCCACGGCCAAGCTTCTGGACGAATCAGGAGTTGACGTTCTTCTGGTGGGCGACTCTTTGGGCATGGTCGTGCTCGGCCTGGAGAACACCCTGCCGGTGACCATGGACGACATGATTCACCACTGCAAGGCAGTGGCCAGGGGATCGCAAAGAGCCCTGCTGGTGGGCGACATGCCCTTCATGAGCTATCAGGTTTCTCCGGAACAGGCCGTGACCAATGCCGGACGGTTCCTGCAGGAGGCCGGAATGCACGCCGTGAAAGTGGAAGGCGGTCGGGAGATGTTGCCGGCTGTACGCAGGATGACCCAAAGCGGCATTCCGGTGCTCGGCCACGTCGGCCTGACTCCGCAACACGTTCACCAGCTTGGCGGGTACAAGGTCCAAGGGCGAACAGAAGTCGCGGCCCAGCGCATCCGGGAGGACGCGATTGCTCTGGAAGAGGCGGGCGTCTTCGGCCTGGTGCTTGAATGCGTGCCGGAATCCCTGGCCCGGACCATCTCTCAGCAACTCGCCGTTCCGACCATCGGCATCGGCGCCGGCCCGGACTGCGACGGTCAGATTCTGGTTTTTCACGACGTGGTGGGCCTCTATGACCGCTTCACTCCGAAATTCGTCAAAAAGTACGCCCAGGCCGGGGCTTTAATGCGCGAAGCCGTGCAGCAGTATGTCCGTGAGGTCAAATCCGGCGATTTCCCCGCCCCGGAACACACCTTCAAATAGCCATGCTCTGACTTCTGACTTCTGACTTCTGACTTCTGATCTCTGAGATCTGACCTCTGTCCTCAACCCTCCGCCTACTCCGGCTGCACCGGAAAACCCTTCAATGGTCCGAGGTTGAATCGATCCCGCCAGACTACCGGCTCGGAGAGCATGTAGGCGGCAATCAGTTCCGTCGTTGCCCGTAACGATTCGAAATGGGTCCGCTCGTAGCCGTGCGTCCCGTCCACCCCGAAACAGACCAGCGCGGTGCGCAAATCGTTGCCCGCCTCCACGGCGGATGCCGAGTCGCTGCGGTAATACCGGAACACGTCGCGGCGATGCAGGATATCGTGCCGGCGGCATAATTCCAGCAGCCGGTGGGTCAGGTGGTAATCGAAGGGGCCGCTGGAATCCATCATGGCCACGCTGACGCCGCGTTCACAGAGATTATGGCCGCCATGCAGCGGCGCCGTGTCAATGCTGACCATTTCCGCGACATCTCCGTGCAGGGTCACCGAAGCTCCGGTCCCCACCTCCTCGGCAATGGTGAACAATAAATGGCAGTCCAAAGGCGGCTTGATTGAGCTTTCCAGGATCGCCTTGGCCGCGGTGAACAGAATCGCCACCCCGGCCTTGTTGTCCAGATGACGAGAATTGATGTATCCGCTGGGCCGGATCTCGCACAGGGGATCCACGGCCACCCAGTCCCCCACATGAATGCCCAGTTCCAGCAGGTCGTCGATGCTCAGCGACGGCTCATCGATTCGCACCTCGATGTTGTCCCAGTTTACGGGCTGGGTGTCGATTTCGTCGCCGTAGACATGTCCCGAAGCCTTCAGCGGCAGAATGGTTCCGCGCAACGACTCAGTATCCGTGAAAATGGTCACCCTGGCTCCCTCGGCGAAGCGGCTGGACCACGTTCCGATGGACGCGATGCCCAGGCGTCCGTTGGGCTTAAGTTCACGCACCATGGCCCCGATGGTGTCCAAATGAGTGACCAGAGCCCGGTCCGGACTGCTGGTCCGGCCCTTGATGTCCGCCCGAATGGCCCCACGCCGGGTCAGTTCGAAGGGGATGCCCAATCGCTCCAGTTCCTCGCCGCAAAAATGCACGATCCGATCCGTGTATCCCGTGGGGCTGGGAATCTCCAGCAGCTGCAGAAGGATTTTCTTCAGGTACTCCATGTCCAGCGTAATCTTTTCCACTCATGTCCTCCGTTACTCTACTGCTCTTCCCGATGCTTCCTGGCGGCGGTCTGGGGAAAGAGCATATCGACGAACCGCTCGGCCGTGGGTTGCGGTTCGTGGTTGGCCAGGCCGGGACGTTCGTTGGCTTCAATGACCACATAATCCGGCCCCTGAACATCCGGAACAAGAAAATCGAATCCGACCACGGGAATGTTCAGCACTCCGGCTGCCTGCTCCGCGGCCTGGATCAATTCGGAATGCACTTGGTCCGTCACGTCGTGGATCGTTCCTCCGGTGTGCAGATTCGCGGTTTTGCGCACCACCAGAACTTCGCCCGCAGGGAGAATGTCCTGCATCTTCCAACCGCTCATGGAAACACAGCGTTCGGTCTCCGCATCCATGGGAATGCGGCTCTCGCCGCCGGTTGCTGCGGATCGACGCCGACTCTGCTTGGCGATCAGCCGTTCGATGGTATGCTCGCCGGTGCCTACCACCTGAGCCGGCCGGCGCACGGCCGCGGCGACGAACTTGTAGTCGATGACGATCATGCGTAAATCCTCTCCCTCCACGAACGATTCCAGCACCACCAGATCACAGACGTCCCTGGCCATCTCCACCGCCGTTTTCAGCTCCCGCGGCTCCCGGACGTCCACGCTGATTCCCCGGCCCTGCTCCCCACGCACCGGCTTGACCACCACCCGGCCATGGCGCTTCAAAAAACCGCTGTTCTGTTCGTCGTCAGCCGCGGCAACCTGTTCCGGCACCCGCAAGCCGGCACGCTTCAGAAGCCGCAGGGTCAGGCTTTTGTCGTCGCAGCGGCAAAAAGCCACGGCGCTGGTCATTTCGCTCAACGACTCCAGACAGGCAATGGTTCGCCCGCCGAAGACAAGCTGGAAATGCCCGCTCTGCTCGTCCAGCACCTCCACGTTGATGCCACGGCGTTGGGCTTCCCTGATGATGATCATGGCATAGGGATTCATGTTGGCCTGGGGCTGCTCCCCTACGAACAAAGGTTCGTTGATGGCATTCTTGTGCTTGACCGAGAAAACCGGAATGCGTTGAAACCCCACCTTTTCATAGAGCGCAATGGCCTGTTCGTTGTCATGCATCACGGACAGGTCCATGTAGGACCGGCCTCGAACCTGGAAATACTCCGCCAGGTAGCGCACCAGCGCTTCCCCCACCCCGGGCAGCGGGCATTGGGGTTCCACGGCCAGACACCAAAGGCTGGAACCGTTCTCCGGATCATTGAATACCTTGCCGTGGTCAATGCCCATCACCGTTCCCACCATCTCCCGGCTTGACAGATCTTCGGCAACCAGCGGAATCACGGACTTTGCATGGCGCTGCTTCCAGAGAAAATCCTCATTGGCCACCACCATGCCTCTTCCGGCATAGATGGCGTTCATCCGTCGACAGTCCTCTCTGGTCTGAATACGGCGGATCAGAATCTGCTTACCCAGCGACGGATCCGGCTGATACCGGTCCAGCCATAACCGATAGGCATGGGAAGGATCCATGAATATCTCCTGGGGCGCCATGGCCAACACGACATGGGGATCGCGCAGATAAAAGGCAATGTCCCGCCGTCCGGGGGATTCCTTCAGAATCGTCCGCACCAGTTCGCGTTGGTCGCTGAAGGTGTGCGCGAAAATCAGCCGCCCCCAACCGCAGTCCAGAACCACATTGGAGGGCAATTGCGCATGCCTGGGCGTTTCCCCCTGCATCCAGTTACGCAGGGAAGGAAGATTGGCACGATCAAATCGGTGTTCGGCTCTGTTTTTGATTTGGGCCATGGAAGTTCCTCCTCGGCGAATCATGCTATTCCATGCTCTTGCAGCCAGAGTTCCAACACGGCCACCTGCCAGAGTTTGGAACCGCCCAGCGGCGTGATGTGTTCCTCCGGAGCACGCAGCAGATCCGCAAGATAGTCTTCGCGGACAATGCCTCTGCTTCGGGCTTCCGGGCGCTGAAGAACTTCGACGACGAAGTCCAGAAACGGCCCCTGCAGATATTTCAGGGCCGGTACGGGAAAGTATCCCTTGGGCCGGTCGATCACCTCATGAGGGATGATGGACCGTGCCGCTTCCTTCAGAATGTATTTCCCGCCTTCGCGGATCTTCAGCTCCGCGGGCACCCGGGCGGCCAGTTCCACCAGTTCATGGTCCAGAAACGGCACGCGGGCCTCAAGTCCCCAGGCCATGGTCATGTTGTCCACCCGCTTCACCGGATCATCCACCAGCATGACCAGGGCGTCCATGCGCAGCGCCTTGTCGATGGCTCTGTCGGCGCCGGGCTGGGCGAACTGGGTGCGCAGATACTCCAGACTGTGATCGTCCCGGCACCACTGTTCCTCCACCAGCCTGGCATAGTCCGCATGGTCCCGGTCGCAGAACAGCCGCGCATAATCGGTCACGGCGTCTCGACTTTCCAGCATGGGCGGATACCAATGGTATCCGGCAAAAACCTCGTCCGCGCCCTGGCCGCTCTGCACCACCTTGACATGCTTGGCCACTTCCCGGGAAAGCAGATAGAATCCAATGTTGTCGTGGCTGACCATGGGCTCGGACATGGCCCGGACGCAGTCCAGCATATTGTCCAGGGTTTCCCGGGAGGAGACGGCGATCTTGTGGTGTCTGGTGCCGAACCGCTTGGCCACAATATCCGAATACATGAACTCGTCGCCGGTTTCTCCGCCCACGGATTCGAAACCGATGGAAAAAGTTTCCAGGTCCCGCACCCCGGCCTCGGCCAGAAGCCCCACCACCAGGCTGGAATCCAGCCCGCCGGAAAGCAGCACGCCCACGGGCACGTCCGCCACCATCCGGCGATCAACGGCCCGGCGAAGTGCGGCAAGTACTTCGTCACGCCATTGAGTTTCGTCCTTGCCCGGCTCCGGACTCCGGTACTCGGGCTGCCAGTAGCACCACTGCCGACGCGTGCCGTCCGCCTCGATCCGCATCAAGGTGGCCGGGGGAAGCTTGCGTATGCCTTGGAAGAGAGTATGCGGAGCCGGGACCACGGCATGGAAGGAAAAATAATGGTGCAAGGCTACAGGGTCTAATGTCGTGTCCACCTTTCCCGTTGCCAGCAATGCCGGCAGACTGGAGGCGAACAACAATCCACCCGGGACTTCAGCCAGATACAACGGCTTGATGCCCAGACGATCCCGGCCCAGCAGGACTGTGCCGGAATCACGTTCCAGCACGGCAAAGGCGAACATGCCCATGAATCGCTGCACGCAGTCCTCTCCCCAGGCATGATACGCCTTGAGCAGCACTTCGGTATCGCCGGAAGAAAAAAAACGGTACCCCATGCTTTCCAGTTCCAGACGCAGTTCCTTGTAGTTGTAGACGATCCCGTTGAATACGCAGGCCAGTCCCAGTTCCGAATCGATCATGGGTTGCTGTGACGCATCGCTCAGGTCGATGATCTTCAGTCTCCTGTGTCCCAGGGCCACACATTTCTGGACGAGTATGCCGCTTCCGTCCGGCCCGCGGGCAGCCATGGCCCTGGTCATCTCCTGTACATTGTCCGAAGTTGCCTGTTGCCGATCAAATCGCAGTTCACCACAAATACCGCACATTGGTTGGTATCTCCTTTAACGCATCAGAAAAATATCTGCCTTTTCATGTATTAAAATCAATTCTCAACAATCTAAATCACAACAGGAACAAAACTTAATGGTATTTGCAAACATTGATGTTCAAGAATACAGTCCACAAGATCACGTTTTTGAATTGATGCAAGGAAGACAATCCCTGCATGCCGATGCATCAGAATACTAATATTTATATACATTTTCATATATTGTCAATTTTTTATCATAATCTTCAATCATGAATCAGCTTTGATTAGATCTTTTCCGGCAAAAGAAACCGTTCGGGGACAGTGTCGGTCCCCCCTGAGCCATTGATTCATCCGCCAAGCCACGGTAGAAACATTCTTTCGACCATTTGAGACCTTCAAGGCTCGTTTTTTATTCCATTCGGGGCAGTTTTCGAACTGAATAGCCGCAGGTAGCGGCTCAAAGTCCGAGCAATCGAACCCCACGAAACTCCTGGATTCCGACTTTCACCGGAATAACGAATGAAATAAATTGCTGCATGTTGGCGTCATACCGGCGGAAGCCGGTACCCGTCCGTAGCCGTTTAAGAATTCTCCGAATTTTCATAATCAACGCAAAGGAAATAGCATGGGCTTTTTTTCCAAAGTCAAGAAATGGTGGTCCAAGGACGACGATCAGCAGCCCACGACAACGCAAGAGGTTGAACCGTCCGCGCCTCCAACCGAAGAACCGGCGCCCTCCGAGCCCACCGATGCAGCCCCGCCTGCCGGGCTTCCTCCAATTGTTCCCGATCAGGAACAAATCCAGCCGCAACCCGAGGACCAACCCCAGGTCCAGCCCCAGGATCAGCCAGAGTGGCAAGCCCAGGTTTTGCAGGCCCTGCGCGGAGCCGAGCCGAAATTAAGCGTCTGGCTGGAGCATACCCTGGCCGGTGTGGAAACTCCCGGCAACGAATTGTGGGATAGGCTGCGTTTTCTGTTCCAGGCGCTGCAGGCTCCTGCCGACGAAGCCGAGGAATTCATATCCAAGTTTCGCATCTGGCTGGAAGACATGGGGTATGAGCAGGTCGCGGAGTTTCGTTCCGAACTGCAGTACCGCCTGGCCCTGGCCCTGGATTTGGAGGATGAGGAAGACGAGCGGGATCGCCTTTTTCTGAAGCTTTCAGAGGGGCTGAACAAGACTCGGGAACAGCTCACAAAACGCATTGACGCCCTGCTTTCCGCGCACCGCAAGTTCGACGATCCGTTCTGGGAAGAACTGGAGGAAGTACTGATCATGGCCGACGTGGGCCATCAGTCCGCGGGCAAACTCCTGGATCGGCTCAAGGCCCGGGTGCGCAAGGAAAAGATCGAGGAATCCGAAGCGTTTCGCGAAATGCTGCGCCAAGAACTGGCCGCGATTTTTCCGGAGCCGAAAAGCGTTGCCGTGCCCCAGGGACCGGAAATCGTTCTCGTTGTCGGCGTCAACGGCGTGGGCAAGACCACCACGATAGCCAAGCTGGCCCACCGGGCGCAGATGCAGGGCCGCAAGGTCCTGGTGGCCGCCGGGGACACCTTCCGAGCCGCGGCCATTGAGCAACTCGGCATCTGGGCCAAGCGCACCGGCGCGGATTTTTTCACCAAAGGCGAGGGCGCGGACCCGGCCGCCGTGGCCTACGAAGCCGTGGACGCAGCCCTCAAAGGCGGCCACGACGTGGTTTTTCTGGACACCGCTGGTCGGCTGCACACCAAGGTCGACCTGATGGACGAACTGCGCAAGATCAAACGGGTTCTGGGCAAGAAACTGCCCGGCGCGCCCCACCGCTGCCTGCTGGTCCTTGACGCCACCACGGGCCAAAACGCCCTCTCGCAGACCAAGCTCTTCAATGAGGCGGTCACGGTGGATGAAATCATCCTGACCAAACTGGACGGCACGTCCAAGGGCGGCATTGTCGTGGCCATCGCCCTGGAACACAACATGCCCATCAGTTTCATCGGCCTGGGCGAAAAAATGGAAGATTTGCGGCCCTTCAGCGGCGAAGACTTCGCCAAGGCCCTGGTCAACTAAGGCAGGCAGCCTTCATCAAGGGACATCCAAGCAGGTTGCGCCTTTGATGAATATATTTCTTTGTCTCTCGCTCGCTTGAAGACTCGCTAGAGGGCGCGAAGAGCGCGGAGAGGAAGATACTTTTTGGCCTGCGGCCGGAAGAATTTCTCTGATCGGCGCTCTGCGCCTCAAGGCCCGTCGCGGGCCGGGCGAGAGATATATTCTTCGTGTGCGTGGCATCAGCCCGCAACCTGATCCGCGAAACTCCTCACCGCTTCCAGATTTCGCTCCAGTTGCGGCAGCAGTTCCCGTAATGCATCCAATTCGCCGTTTTTCCCCGCAGCTTCCATTGTTGCGGCTATGGCGGCAAGATCCTCGCAGCTGCAGTTCAGGGCCGCTCCCTTGACGCCATGGGCCTCCCTGCCGGCCGCCCCCGCATTGCCCTCTTCCAGATACCCCTTGATCACCTTGATTCTTTCAAAAGTATTTTCAATCAACACGTTTAACAGGACCTTGATCATGCTCTCGTCACCCATGACCCGGTCCAGAAGTTCCGCAACATCACAAACCCGGGAAAGCTCTTGCGAGGCCGACTCGCTTGACGTCGCGGCCTCGGCATCGCGTTTCCCAAACCGGTCCCCCAGCCAGAAATTGAGCTTTTCCACCAAGGCCTCAAATCGCAAAGGTTTTGTCAGGTAATCATCCATTCCCGCGGCCAAAAAACGCTCCCGGTCCCCTTTCACGGCATGAGCGGTCAGAGCGATGATCGGAATTCTGGAGTGCTGGAATGCTGGAATGCTGGGACGTTGGGATGCTTGTGCCGTTGGCGCACTATTCCCTCCTGATTGTTCAGCCGGGGCTGAGATCTTGGCACTTCTTTCCGCCTTCTCAATTCCGTAATGCCAAGATTCCAGCATCCCAGCAATATTATCGTCTTCTAATCTTCTGATTTCCGCCGTCGCATCCAGGCCGTCCATGACCGGCATTTCGATGTCCATCAATACCAAGTCATATCGCTCTTTCCGTACGGCGGCGACAGCTTCCACGCCGTTTACGACCATGTCCGGAGAAATGTTCACTTTTTGGAGCATCTTATGGGCAACCAGCTGATTGATTTGATTGTCTTCCACCAGGAGCACTCTTGCATCAAGTGGAATACGGGGTCGTCGGCAGCTTGGCCCCGGAACCCGGAGAGCAGCGGACTCGTCGGCGCCCCCCTCCCTCACGACCGCAAAACCGACCCTGAACCAGAACGTGGAGCCCTGGCCCACCGTGCTCTTAACTCCGATGTCGCCGCCCATCATCTCCACCAGCCGCCTGGATATGGCCAGGCCAAGGCCGGTGCCGCCGAATCGGCGGGTCGTGGAGGCGTCTACCTGGTGAAACAGGCTGAACAGACTTTCCACCATGTCTTCCGGAATGCCGATGCCCGTATCTCGAATCGAAAAACGTAGATATTCCATTTCAGGGTGTTTTACGGAAGCCCTCCCTGTCTGGATAGGTGAATCGCTTTCTCGCCGGACGCTGATCTCCACTTGGCCGAACTCGGTGAATTTGACTGCATTGCCGCCCAGATTCAGAAGAATCTGCCGCAGCCGGAGTGGGTCGCCTCGAAGGTGGACCGGGATCTCGGGATCGATCTTCCAGTCAAGCTTCAAGTGCTTGTTCCGGGCGGTCACGGAGAGCAGGCGGACGGTTTCCTCGAGAATGTTCCACAGATTGAATGAGGCTTCTTCCAACTCAAGCTTTTCCGCCTCGATCTTGGAAAAATCCAAAATATCATTAATCAGGCTGAGCAGAGCCTGGCCGCTGGACTGAATCACCTGAGCGTACTCCCGCTGTTCATCGTCAAGGGAGGTGTCCATCAGCAGTTCCGTCATGCCTAACACGCCATTCATGGGCGTACGGATTTCATGGCTCATGGTCGCCAGAAAGCGGCTTTTGGCGATATTGGCCCGCTCCGCCTCGCCCCTGGCGGAATGCAATTCGGCCTCGCGATGTCGGCGGCGATGTACGTTGACCAACAGTTCGGCCAGGACCATGAACAGCTTGATCTCCGTGGTCGTCCATTCCCGAACACGCGCCACCGAGTCGAACCCCAGAAAACCGATGCACTCCTGTCCGGTCAGCAGCGGCAAGGTGAGAACGGAAAGGATTCCATGATCCAACAGGTATCCGCGCAGAGGATCCGCAACGGGAAGATCTTCCACGCTGTTGATGTAGAACGGTTCACCGGCCTTGTGGCGGATGATTTGTTTCCGAACAGCGTTGAGGCGAACGTTCTGCAGATGGTGAATTTCGGGTTCAATGCCCGAAGCGCACCACTCATGGGTATTGTGCATCATCTGCCGGGCGAAGTCATAGGAAAAGATGTACGCGCGGTCCGTTTGGGTGAATTCTCCAACTCTGGCCAAGGCTTCATGCAATGCATCATCCAGAAATTCCGTCGGAACATTCAGAAATATCAGGGACAGATCCATGAGCAGATGCTGCAGACTGATCTGGTACTGGATCTGCTCACGCGCGAACACGCGTTCGCTGATGTCCACGAACACGCCTTGTTTGATGGTCTGACCGTCAACCTCGATGATGGTGGACAGAATCTGAACATGCTTTGTCTCTCCGGACCTGGTAATGATTTCAGCTTCGAGGGAATGGTTGTTCCTGTCCCGAATGTTTTCCTTGAATATCCCGTCATAATGATCGGAATTCTCCATTGGATACAGCTCGGAGTGGTGCAGCCCCAGCAATTCGTTGCGTTTTCTTTCAAACAAGTCTTCGGCGGCCTGGTTGCAGCGAACCAGGAAACCGTTGACGTCGGCCCAGAGAATGGCATCCTTGTTGTTGTCGAAAAGCAGTCGAAACTGGCGCTCGCTCTTGGCCAGTGCGAGTTCGATCTGCTTTTGTTCCGTAATGTCCCGAAGCACGGAGAGGATGTAGGGTACACCCTGAAGGTGGACGATCCTGCCGGAAAGCAAGGTAGTGACTAGACGGTCGCCTTTGAACCGGAATGTGATCTGTGAATTGACGCATGAGCCGTGCTTCGACAGAAGATCGACAAATTTTTGCCGATCTTCCGCCTTCTCCCAGATCCGCAGTTCAAGCGTGCTTTTGCCCAAGATTTCGTTGCGCGCGAAGCCGCTGAGCGCCATGTATGCCTCATTTACCTCAGTGACGACTCCGTCTTCATAGCGCGACAGGATTATGGCATCCGGCGTTGTCTGAAAAAGAATCTGGAAACGTTCCCGGAACTCGCGCAGATCTTGTTCCATCCAGTGCCTGTCCGTGATGTCCATGCAACTCAGCAGCACCCTGTTCCGTCCTTCGACCTTCAGCCGAGCCGTGGCGACCAGCAGAACCACTTCCCGACTGGAAGGGTTTCGTCGCAATGTGGTTTTGAATTCGATCTCCTGATAAGCGTCGCCTGTCCGCAGGGTGCTTTGAATGGCGCTGTCCAGTTCGCAATGAACGCATGCATCCGTAAAACCGCAACCCCGCGCGTCTTGGCCGGCATTGAAGCATCCCAAAAAATCGCCTGCCCGACCTTGACTCAATTCATCCGCGGACATGTTCAGAAAAACACGCATGGCCTTATTGGCAAAGATCACCTGCCGGCGTTCATCCAGAACGCACAACAAAACGGGCATGCCGTCAAAGACGGCCATGACGTCCACGCCGTAGGTGGACATCACGTTGCCGCGGGTATCTCGACCGAATTCTTCCACGATGCGGACCCGAGCCATTGAGCGAGAGTCTGCCGGCATCTCCAAAGTCATGGAAATCCGAGCCTGAAACGCGGAGCCATCGCCGCGGATCAGACGAGCTTCCAGGTCCTGCGGCGTTTTCAGAGCAAAAAGACGACGCAGCGCGTCCGTGAAGGTAATTTCATCGGCGCTGTCAACGTAGTTGTTCAGGGGAAGGTCATGCGGTATGGAGTGATTCCGGGTCAGCATCAGAACGGCGCAGGAATTTGCCTGACGAATCAGTCCGTCTTCGGTCACGAGCAGGCTTCCCAGAGGCAGCAACTCATGCTGGTCCGCGATGTACCGCCGGTAATCCTCCAGTTTCTCGCGCGCCTGATGCAACTCCTGCGTCAACTGCTCAAGATGCTCCGCGTACGAGGCGTTCCCATCGGAACCCTCTGTCGGAACAGCAACCGGAGCATTGCCCGACGCGTCGAGTCCCGATGCAGTCATTTCCGATGCGGTGTTTGAAGACGTGTCAGACATAAGATGTGGATGTTTGCGTGATACAAAACGGTGACGGATGGTATTACGGATTGCGAGGCATTATCACAGACAACCGGACCAAGAAATACGGATGCGGTTGCGATAATTTTCGATGGACAGTACGTAAAGGTCGAGTTCGAAGCAAGAAGTCCTGCAACGACTCAGCTGAGGTCTGGCATGCCTTGATATACTGCCGCACAAACCCCTTCGCCGGCTTCGCAACATCTGAACCATTACTTGAATAAATATCGTTTTGTGCTCCACAATGCGGCAATGGCTCGATGAACGAATCCTGGCTCAGTCAAACATGCGAAACCTCAAAATCAATGCAAGCCGGACCAATCTTTCGCACGAAATCCTGATCATGCCGGGAACCCATGGGAACCCTGCGTAGCCGGACAAACACCCCATGCTCTTCCGTTTCCCTGAAGCCCTGAAAGTCATCCTGCTCATCGGCCTGTGCGGCGCGTTGGGAGCGCTGGCCAGGTATTGGCTTTCTCTGGCCGTATATACTTTCTTGGGACGTAATTTTCCCTGGGGAACTTCCGCGGTCAACATCCTGGGCTGTTTCCTCTTCGGGCTGGTCTGGGTTCTGTCCGAGGAACGAGGTTTAATTCCACTGCAACTGCGGTTCATACTCCTCGTGGGTTTCATGGGCTCCTTCACGACGTTCTCGACATACATCTTCGAAAGCACCGTTCTGCTTGAACAGGCCCAGTGGTTCAAGCTCGGCCTGAACCTGCTCGGCCAGAACATCCTCGGATTCACCGCCCTGTACCTCGGCTTTCTGGCCGGTCGGGGATGGTAGAAAATTATATGGTTATCGGTTGATCCGATATGGTTGATACTTTGACGTACTGAGTCTTGCATTCGTAAAGAGCCCCGCATTTTATCGGGGGCAGGCACCGCATATATCTACTCGTTTTATTCAATAAAATCGGCCTGTTACGGCAGCTTGAACCGGAACAGGCCGTTACCCGTCTACCATTTTCCCTTGAACCGATAGATATCCCGGACCGTTTTCTGAATCGATTTCCAGCGTTTCTTTTCCTGGATCCGCAACAGGACGTCCTGCTCCCGCTGATGGAATCTGATTTCCTTGCATTGCCGCAGCCAGCTCTCGTAACGTTCCATATCCAACAGGCCCTCCGAAAGGGCCTGCTGGACCGCACAGCCCGGTACCCCAGCATGGGAGCAGTCCCGAAAACGACATGCAGCGGCCAATTCGGCAATGTCCTCGAAGGAAACGTCCAGGGCCTGCTCGTCGGCCAGAAGCTGGATCTCCCGCAACCCCGGCGTGTCGATCAGGATCGCACCGCCAGGCAGGATCATCAGCTGCCGGTGCGTGGTGGTGTGGCGGCCCCTGCCGTCCGCCTCGCGTACGGCGTTGGTTTTCCGGGCATCCAGGCCGATCAGGGCGTTGATGATCGAAGACTTGCCCACACCGGATGAGCCAAGCAGCACCCCGGTCCGGCCCGGCACGAGCAGGTCCCGCAATTCGCTCAACCCTGCGCCGGTCACGCTGCTCATCACAAGTACCGGAACATGCTGCGCAACGTTCTCAACCTGCAGTCTCGCTGATTCCGGATTCCCGTGAAGATCAGCCTTGTTCAGGAGGATGACCGGGTTCGCGCCGGAATCATATGCCAGGGTCAGATAGCGCTCGATTCGCCTGAGATTGAAATCCCGGTCCAGTCCGCTGACCAGAAAGGCCGTGTCCGCATTGGCCGCGACAATCTGACCCTGGCTTTTCCCGCCGGGCATGCGGCGGATGAACGCCGACCGTCGGGGCAGCACGGCGTGAATGATGGCCGGGGAGGGCATACCCGCCGCTTCCGCCGCAACCCAGTCTCCCACGGACGGGTAATCGGTCCTGTTCGCGGATCTGTGACGGAACTTTCCGCTCACTTCGGCTTGAACGCGGCCCTGTTCCGTCAAAATGGTATATGCTCCCCTGTCCTCGCGGCAGATCCGCGCCGGAACGCACCTAGTTTGCGACCACTCGGCAAATCCATCGGCCAGGTCGGAAGTCCAGCCCAAGGCATGGAGGTTCATGATTGTACCTCCTCGCCGTCGGACAGGTCCTGTCCGCCGCTGACCATCCGCGGCAACAGGTCCATGGGAAAGGGAGGCCTGCCCAAGGGGCGAACGGCCAGGGAGAACAAGGCCAACGGGTTGTCGTCGCCGGCGATGCGGTTCATACGGATCAATCCGCAGGATTGGCAGCGATGGAGCAGTGCCCAGTCCCCATCATAGCGCAAGCTGACGCCGATGGGTTCCATCCGGCCCTGACATCCGCTGCGGCGATCGCCGGTGCGCAAGTCGACGTGAAGGCTCCAAAGGCAATGAGGGCAATGATTGCGGTGCCGGGTGCCCGGAGCTTCTCCGGGAATGGTGGAATTGCAGTGCGCGCAGAGAAAAGCGCCTTGAGAAGGTGCAACGCCGTCAGGGCGGCGCTGGTCGAATCTGGTTCGCATTGTGGTGTCCTGTAAAGTCGTTGATGAATACAGCGGCGCCCGCAACCAGCCGTGGCGGCGGTCGTAACGGTGCACGCATGCCCGGAAGAACCGGGCATCCCTATGAATCGGGAGTATCAGTGACGCAATGGGTCGGACGACCCGGAATGGGCAGGATCAGACGAAAAAACCAGGAAAACGCGGCATCGGTTGCCTGACCTAAGCTGCTCCCGCCACTGCGACACTTTCTACGACGAACGCGGACATGCAAACCCTTTATGTATGGATGTTAAAAAAAAACGGCTTATTTCATGCATTCCCACAGGCTGTCAAGAAAAATAATGTAACCGTGTTCATTGCTATTATATTCATACGTATGTATGAATTTCTTCCTCCGCAACAAACCGCAAGGATCAATCATGAGTACAAGCACACCGGACCGCATCCTGGATGCCGCAGAACGCCTTTTTGCACGGGACGGCTACCATGCCACCTCCATGCGCAGACTCACCGGCGAGGCCGGTGTAAACCTGGGTTCGGTCAACTATCATTTCAGCACCAAGCACGGTCTGATGGAGGCGATCATCCAGCGGCGTCTGTCCGGGCTCAACAAGCAGCGCCTGGGGATGCTGAAATCGGCGCTGGCCGCGGCCGAAGCCGAGGACAGGCGCCCTACGGTCCTGGAGATCCTGCGGGCTCTTCTCGAGCCGACCCTGCGCCTGCTGGAGGAGGATTCCGGCAACACCCACTTCATCATGCTCATCGGCCGCGTATTTTACGAATCCGACGACACGGTCCGCAAACTGTTCATGAAGGCCATGTCTCCGGTGATCGGCCGTTTTTTCGAGGCGTTGTGCCTGTCGCTGCCGGACATCCCCAGACCGGTTCTGCTGCGGCGGCTGCTCTTCACCCTCGGCGCCATGGGCAGCACTTTGAGCCTTACAGGCCGCAAAGCCGATTTCGCCTTTCCGGGAGCATCACTTGACTGGAACGCCGAACACCTCCTGCGGCAACTGCTCGCATTTGCCGTGGCCGGCATGGAGGCTCCATGCTCAGATTGACCTGTTGGCTTCCCCCCTCCTCGGCGACGCTTGCAAACCTGCTCCCGGCCGCGCTCCTGCTGCTGGCAGCGCTCCACCTGACCGGGTGTGCCGCCCACACGCCCCGAACCGTGCAGCCTCCACCGGGCATGCCCAGCGCGTTTGCCGGAGACGTCACCGAAGCGACGGCCCTCCCCGGCATGACCCACTGGTGGAACGCCTTCGATGACCACAGGCTCGACGCCCTGATGCAGGAGCTGTTTTCCGGCAACATGGACCTTCGGGCCGCGACATCGCGCCTGGAACGCGCTCAAGCCGCGGCGGACGTCGCGGGCGCGGCCCGTTCACCTGGCCTGAACCTGGAGGGGGCGGGCGGCAGGCAGCGCCAGGCGCTTCCCTTGGGTCCGCAAACCGACGATGCATACCGTCTCAGTGCTGCCGCCGCCTATGAACTCGACCTCTGGGGCAGGCTGTCCTCGCGGGAGCAGGCGGCGACCACGGACGCACAGGCAGCGGCCGAGGACGTGCGAGCCCTGCGGGTCAGCCTCAGCGCCACTCTGGTCGACCTGTACCATTTGGCCGCCGAGGCCCAGGCCCAGTTGGAGTTGAATGACAGGGCCGCGAGCCATGCCCACAACTCCCTGGAGTTGACACGAAATCGCTACCGGGAGGGCCTCGTTCCCCTTTTGGATGTGCACCAGGCCCAGCAGAACCTGGCCCGGATCAGAGCTCAGCGCCCGACCCATGAAGCCCGGCTGACCCAGTCTCGCAATGCCCTGGACGTTCTCCTGGGAAGATATCCTGGCGAACAACCATCCATTTCCATCCCTGCCCTGCCCGTGCCCCCGGACATTTTCGCCGCTGGCTTGCCCTCGGAGCTCCTGACGACACGACCCGACATCCGCGCGGCCCAGCATCGGCTGCAGGCCGCGGACGCCCGCGTAGCAGCAGCCGTGGCCGACCGATTTCCAACCTTCTCCCTGACAGCGGTCTATGGCGGCGCCAGCACGGACCTGGGGGCGCTGCTGGCCTCGAGCAACATCTTCTGGAACCTACTCCTGAACGCGGCCCAGCCTCTGCTGGACGGCGGCCGGCGTGAAGCCCAGGTCAGGGTTTCCGAAGCTGAATTCCAGGAGTTGCTGGCCCGTTATCATCAGGCCGTGCTCCAGGCCTTCGCCGAGGTGGAGGACGCCCTGACCGCCAACGAGACCACGGCCCGACGCGTCCTGCTGCTGGAAGACCATCGCACCGCCGCGCAGCGAACTCTGGATACGGCCCTGTGGCGGTATCAGCACGGCCTGAACGATTACCTCCCCGTGCTCCAGGCCCAGACCGTGCTGACGGATACAGAGTCGGCCCTGCTCACGGCTCGCCGTCAGATCCTGGCCGATCGTGTTCAGTTGGCACGAGCTTTGGGTGGGGCTTTTTAGAGGGCATAGCAAGATTCAATAGGTCCTTATAGGGCCATAGGACTTATAGGACCCATGACCAATTCAACGACCCGCGAGGTCCAGCCATGAACTTCCGTACCATCCTGAAAATCATCTTTCCCCTGCTTATCCTGGTCGTGGCCATGTTTGTCGCTGCCAGGCTCATTACCGACCGTCCTCAGCCGGAACCCGTGGCCCGCGAGGTGCCGGCCGTGCTGGTGGAGACCATGACCGCGATCCGCGAGGACAAGACCGTCATCGTCCGGGCAACGGGCACGGTGCAGGCTGCCCGGGAGGCCACCATTGTGCCCCAGGTCGCCGGTCGGGTGGTCTGGGTAGCCGAGGAATTCACGGCCGGAGGTTTTTTTAGTCAGGATGATCTGATGCTGACCCTGGAGGAAGACGACTATCGTCTGGTCCTGGAGCGCTCCGAAGCCGACGTGGTCCGAGCCGAGGTCGAGCTGACCAAGGTCGAGGGCGCGGGCCGGGTGGCCAGGCAGGAATGGGAGCGTTTCGGACCGGATCTGGGTGATGGCGCTCCCCCGCCCGGCCAAGAACCCAATCCTCTGGTGCTCTATGAACCCCAGCTTCGCCAGGCGCAGGCCGCGGTCCGGGCCGCCCGCGCCGCCCGGGATCAGGCCAGGCTGAACCTCGACCGGACCAAAATCTCTGCGCCGTTCAACTGCCGCATCCGTTCGGAAAACGCTGCCTTGGGGCAATTCGTGCCTTCCGGCTCACCCGTTGCCGTGGTCGCGGACACGGACAGCGCCGAGATCCGCCTGCCCGTGCGGGTCGAAGACCTGGACTGGCTGCGGGTTCCCGGCGCCAGAGCCGTGATCCGAATGCCGGACCGGCCTGAGCAGGTCTGGCATGGTCAAGTAGTCCGCTCCCTGGGCGAGGTGGATCCGCATACGAGAATGGCCACCCTGGTGATCTCCGTAGCCGATCCGTACGGCCTGGAACGCACCGAGGATCTTCTTGTGTCCGAAAACGCGCCTCAGTCCCATCTGACTCCGGGCCTTTTCGTGGAGGTGGATCTGGAAGGCGTCGAGCTTCCCGGCGTGGTGGTCATCCCCCGACGGGCCCTGCGGGAACAGTCCACGATCTGGCTGGCTGAAAACGGCGCCCTGCGCATCCGCTCAGTCTCGGTGATCAGGGCCCAGGGCGAGGAACTCTTCGTGCTGGCCGGAGTCGAGCCGGGCCAGAGAATCATACTGACTTCACTCACCGGCGTGGGCGAGGGCATGGCCGTACGCACCACGGACGAGCCCCGTCAATGAACGCCATGATCCGCTGGATGGCCCATCACGGGGTGGCCGCAAATCTGCTGATGCTCTTATTCATGGTCGGCGGACTGGTGGTCGGCCTGAACATCAAGCAGGAAGTTTTTCCGGAGATCGCTCTGGACAAGATCCAGGTCAGCGTGACCTATCCCGGCGCCGCGCCCGAGGAGGTGGAGGAAGGCGTGCTCCTGATCATCGAGGAGAACGTCAGCGGTCTGGAAGGCATCAAGAAAATGACCTCCCAGGCTGTGGAAGGCCGGGGCGTGGTCACGGTGGAACTGCTTCCCGGAGTCGATCCGGACGTGGCTCTTCAGGACGTCAAGGCCGAGGTGGACCGCATCGATACTCTGCCCGAGGAGGCGGAAAAGCCGGTCATCACCAAGATGGTCAATCGAGTGGAGGTTATCTCCCTGGTGGTCTACGGCCAGACCTCCGAACGCAGCCTGCGCGAAACCGCGGAAATGGTTCGCGACGAACTCCTGGCTACGCCCCGGATCACCCAGGCCGAGCTCGGCGGGGTGCGACCCTATGAAATCGCCATCGAAATCACCGAGGAGAACCTGCGCCGTTTCGGCCTGACGTTGGAAAGCGTGGCCCAGCGGGTGCGCCATGCGGCCCTGGATCTACCCGGCGGGGAAATCCGCACTCAGGGCGGGGAGATCCTGCTGCGTCTCAAAGAGCGCCGCTACCACGGCCGCGACTTCGAGGACATCGTCATCCTGCGCACTCCGGAAGGAGCCCAGGTTCGCCTGAGCGACGTAGCCTCGATCCGCGACGGATTCGAGCAGACCGATGAATTCGCCTTGTTCGACGGTCTGCCCGCGGCCATGGTCACCATTTACCGGGTGGGCGACCAGAAGCCCGGGGAGATCGCCCGGGCCGTCCTGGACTATGTGGCCGCCAAGGGACCGGCCCTGCCCCCGACCATTCATCTGGCCACCTGGAACGACACCTCGGAACTGCTCCAGAGCCGGATCGACCTGCTCCTGAAAAACGCCCTGCTCGGCCTGACCCTGGTCTTCCTGGGGCTGAGCCTGTTTCTGGCCATGCGTCTGGCGCTGCTGGTGATGCTATGCATCCCCGTGGCTTTTTTGGGTGCCTTGTTCCTCATGCCCGGCCTGGGCGTGACCATCAACATGATCTCGCTCTTCGCCTTCATCCTGGCTCTGGGCATCGTGGTGGACAATGCCATCGTTGTCGGCGAGAACGCCTTCGGCCACCGCTCGCGCGGTCTGCACCCGGACCAGGCCGCGGTTCTGGGCGCCTCGGAAGTGGCCGGCCCGATCATCTTCTCCGCCCTGACCACGGTGGCCGCGTTCCTGCCCTTGCTCTTCGTGGCCGGCACCATGGGCAAGTTCATCGGCGCCATCCCCCTGGTGGTCATCCCGGTGCTGACCATCTCGCTGATCCAGTCACTGTTCATCCTGCCCGCGCATCTGCGCAAGGGTCTGGCCCGGCAGCGAAAGCGGGAATACTTCCTCAAGCGGTTGCAGAACCGTGTCGGCGCCGGCCTGGAGCGCTTCGTGGCCGGCCCCTATGCCCGGCTGCTGGGAGTGGCCCTGGAATACCGCTACGCCACCGTGGCCCTGGCCCTGGCCGCCCTGATCCTCAGCGTCGGCCTGGTGGGCGGGGGCAAGGTCATGTTCCGGTTCATGCCCGAAGTGGAAGCCGATGTGATCACCGCCACCCTGCAAATGCCCCACGGCACTCCGGTGGAGCAGACCGCCCTGGTGGTGGAGCATCTGGTGCGCCAGGCCGGCGTGGCAGTGGCTGAATTCGATCGAAACCTGCTCCCTGATCACCCCACGGGCGGGACGGTGATGCGTCATATCTACGCCCTGGTGGGCGCGCATCAGATTCCGGGCGGCGGTCCACAAGGCGCAAGCAGAATCAGCGGCGGGCATCTGGCTAACGTGGCCCTGCAACTCCAGCCGGGAGAGGAGCGTGACGTCTCCTCGGATGTAGTGGCCCGGCGGTGGCGGGAGCTGACCGGCGAGGTGGCCGGGGTGGAGTCCCTGACCTTCAAGGCCGACCTGATGCGCTTCGGTGCGAACATCGACGTGCAGCTCTCCCACGCCGACTTCGACGTGCTCATCCCGGCTGCGGAGCGGCTGAAGGCGGCCCTGGCTGATTACTCTGGAGTCAGCGATATCGCGGACAATCATGCCGCGGGCAAGGAGGAGATCACCATCCGGCTCCGGCCCGAAGCTGCCACCCTGGGACTGACCGAGGAGGAGCTGGGACGGCGCGTACGCGCCGCGTTCCACGGGGCCGAGGCCCTGCGCCTGCAGCGCGGGCGCAACGAGGTCAAGGTGATGGTCCGCTATCCGGAAAATCGGCGCGCATCCCTGGCGGACCTGGACGAACTGCGCGTGCGCGCTCCGGGAGGGGTGGAACTGCCCCTGGCTATGGCCGCCCACCTGCAGCAGGATCGTGGGTACAGCGCCATCAACCGCACGGACCGCAAGCGGGTGATCAACGTCACGGCCACGGTGGACGCCCGCGCCGGCAACGTCCAGGACATTCTCCAGGAGCTGCGCCGGACCGTGCTCGCGGACCTGACCGCGGATCATCCCGGCCTGGGCTTCGACCTGGAAGGCGAAGAGCGCGAACGCCGGGAATCCTTCGGCAGCATGGGCCAGGGCTTTCTGATGGCCCTGTTTATGATCTACGCCCTGCTGGCCATTCCCTTCCGCAGCTATGCCCAGCCTCTGATCGTCATGGCCGCGATTCCCTTCGGCATCGTCGGGGCGATCTGGGGACACATGATCATGGGCATCAACCTGAGCATGCTCAGTATTTTCGGCATCGTGGCCCTGTCCGGAGTGGTGGTGAACAGTTCCCTGCTGCTCATCGACTTCATCAATTCCGGCCGCCGCGACGGCATGACCGTGCGCGATGCGGTCATGGCCTCGGGCCAGCGTCGCTTCCGGCCCATCATCTTGACCTCGCTGACCACCTTCTTCGGCCTGATGCCCATGATCCTGGAACGCAGCGTCCAAGCCCAGTTCCTGATCCCCATGGCCGTCAGTCTGGGATTCGGCGTCCTCTTCGCCACAGGCATCACCCTGCTGCTCATCCCGGCCCTGTACATGGTCCTGGAGGATTGGCGCGGTTTAATGGGGCTAAGAGACGAGACCGCTTAAAGTCATCGGTGACGCCGCCCACAGCTTCGGTAACCACGCAAATTGCTCGATGAAGACATTGGATCTTTATCTGCCTTTATGACATGCTTTTACATACCCTGCATACAGAGCCGAAAATTTACAGGAGAATCATCATCTGATTATGCTTTTCACCAAACTTGCAGCATCTCCTCTCCAAGTACTGCTGATCTGAGCTTGCGACTTCGCAATCCTTGCCAGCTACTGCCTCGAACCATGAGAAGACGAAGATGTCCATGAATCACTCCCTCCATGCCGGCAGACTGACCGCCACCTCGCGCTTCGCGGTTATTGCCGGGAAACTCATCAAGTATGGCTTCGGCAGCTTATTGGCCCAGCTCGGGGTAAGCCGCTTTCCCTGGAATTGCCGCCGGGCCTGCACTCTTTCCAAGGACATGACGCCCTCGGCTCGATTGCGGCGGGTGATCGAGGAACTGGGGCCGGCTCCGGTGAAGATCGGGCAGCTATTGTCCATGCGCCCGGATCTGATTCCCCTCGAATTGTGCGACGAACTCAAAGGATTGCAGGAGGATGTCCGGCGCGAGCGGTTCGAAGACGTCCGCGCGGTTGTTGAAGAAGCCTATGGCACTGCCCTGGAAAACCTGTTTATCGAGTTCGAGGCGGAACCCGTGGCCGCGGCGTCCTTGTCCCAGGTCCACCGGGCACGACGCAAGGACACCGGCGCTTTGGTGGCGGTCAAGGTGCAGCGGCCGGGAATCCGCAAAATTCTGGCCGCGGACCTGGAGATCATGGCCTTCCTGGCCGGACTGGCCAACGAACGGATAATCTCCCTACGTACGGCGCGGTTGCCCGACATTGTCGCGGAAGTCCACAAGTCCATCCTGCGGGAGTTGGACTTCACCAATGAGGCCCGGAGTATGCTGCTCTTCAACCAAATTTTTGCGGAAGAGCCCCGGGTTTTCGCGCCCGATGTGCACCCGGATCTGGCCCGGGAGAGCGTTTTGGTGATGAGCTTTGTCCAGGGCCGCCGCCTGGACATGTTCCACGGCGATCCGGAAACACGCAGGGACTTGGCCCTGCTCGGTCTAAACGCCACGGTGCGCCAGATGCTCGAGTACGGCTTTTTCCATGCCGACCCGCACCTGGGCAACCTGAAAATCGTGGATGAGGACAAGATCTGCTTTTTCGACTTCGGCATGTGCGGCCGCCTGACGCCGGACATGCGCTCGGCCCTGGTGGACTACATCGTGGCCCTGGCCAAGAATGACCCGACCAGGGTGGCCCAAGTGGCCATGGACATGGCGGTCAGCGTGCCTCCGTTGATGGACGAGCAACGGTTCGAGGCCGATGTCATGTTCATCCTGGAAGGCATGCATGTCCCCCTGGGCGAGGTCAATCTGGGCCGCTTTCTGCTGGACTTGACCAATCTATGCCGCGATTACGGAATATTCCTTCGCTCGGACTACATCCTGATGGCCCGAGCCCTGCTTTCCATCGAGGCTGCCGGGCGTGTGGTCGACCCTGATTTTGATTCCCTGGAAGCCCTGCGCCCCGTGGCCGCGCGCTACTCGCTGCGACGAATGGTTCCAGGCCTGTCCGACAAGACCCTGCTCGACAACCTGGAGCAGCGGATGGATGAGCTGGTCAATCTGCCCAGACGGATCACCAAGCTGCTGGATACGGCCGTGGCCGGCAAGCTGTCCGTGGAACTGCACCAGAGCGATTTCGGCCATTTTCCCGACCAGCTCCGCCTGATCGGCAACCGTCTCGGCGGTGCCCTGATCACGGCGGCATTGATCATCGGCTCGACCCTAGTCTATATTTCAGATGTTGGACCGCACTGGAACGGCGTGCCTGCCCTGGGCGTGGCCGGATTCAGCGTGTCCGGCCTGCTGGGGGTTTTTCTGGCCTGGAAGATGTTCCGCGGAACCTGATGATTATGTTTCAACCGCTCCTGGACGAGCGCTTTTGGGAGAAATGAATGTCGGACCTTTTTCAGAAAGGATTCCAGACCGGATTGGGTGCGGGATTGCTGCTCTCCCAGGGGCTTGCGGACAAGGCGAACGAGATCCTGAAGACGCTGCAGGTCGGCCCGGAAACCATGCGCTCCCCCCTGGACAAGTTCGCTGCCGGAATATCCGAGGAACTGGCCAGTCTGAACATACGTGGTGAGGAGGAAACCGCACGGATTCTCGCGGACCTCGGCTTGGCCCGAAAACGGGATCTGGACATCCTGCAAGCCCGGATTGAGTTGCTGGAACAGGCTGTTGCCGAACTGCGGAGTAGTCCATGAGCCGGATTCTGGTTACCGGAGCCACGGGCTTCATCGGCCTGGAATTGGCCCGACAGCTGGCGGCCCGGAACATGGTCCCGAGGCTTCTGGTCCGCCGGCCGTCCAGGGCCGCGCTGCTCAAGGGCCTGGACGTAAAGATCATCCCGGGCGATCTGGAAGATGTTCAGAGTCTGCAACGGGCCGTTCAGGGCGTGGATACCGTGATCCATCTGGGCGGCAGAGCCCTGTTCGAACGCTACGAGCTGGTCCGGCCGACGTTGGTGGGCGGTTCGGCAGAGCTGCTGCGCGTGGCCGCGGCTGCCGGGGTCCGGTCCTTCGTTTTCGCTTCCAGTCTGCTGGTCTACAAGAGCCATGAAGGTTTCATTGACGCCGATACCCCTCTGACCCCCACCCTCGGCTATGGCCGGGCCAAGGTCGAAGCGGAACAGGTGCTGACCAGAATGGCCGGGGAAGCCGGGATGCGCTTGGCCATCATCCGCCTTCCACACATCTACGGGGCCACGTCCCTGATGTTCGACCACATCCGGCGCGGCTGGGTGATCCAGCCCGGCCCGGGCGACAATGTCTTTTCCCACATGCATGTCCATGACGCGGCCCGAATCCTGCGCGCCGCGGCCCTCTCCGACTGGAGCGGCGCCACTCCGGTGGGCGACAACCAGCCCATGAGCTGGGCCGCGTTCATGACCCAGGCCAAAGAACTGTACCCCCACTTCCGTCACCTGAAGGTTCCGGTGTGGCTGGCCATGACGGGGTGCACCGTGCTGGAAACCTGGTACCGCCTGCTGCGCCGCCCGGCCCTGCTGACCACGGACGCCGTACGCGGGTTCAATCTGCGGGTGGCCGTCCGCCCGAACCTGCTCTTCCCGGAGCTGGGTCTGGAACTCCGCTACCCGACCGTGCTCGATGGCATGGCCGAGATATTCTGCGAAAACGTCCCCTTTTCCTGGCTGCCTTCGGTCCGCGACCGCTGCGCCTGCTACCTGGACAAAGGGGCCTGCCCTTTGCCGGACGCCTGATCCTAAACCGGTACGTTCATGACTTCACCGCTATGGTGTCAAGTCTTTACGATTTCATAAAAAAGGTTCTCTGACCTTTCTATTTTTACCGCTCAGCGACGAACATGTGCTTTTCTGAACATGGGTGGACAGATTCCGCAAATCCCTCCGACCCGGATTTCGGGTCGGCTTTCACCTTAAAGGAGCTGCCCATGACCAACGATCGTTCGCCGGCCACTTTGGACCACAAGAAATTTCAAGATTTGATTGTCCGCAAGTGGAAAGTCTCACTCACCCTCGCCGCGATCCTGCTGATCGCGTATTACGGATTCATTCTCGTTCTCGCTTTTGCCAGTGACCTGCTGGCCGTAAAGGTCGGGGAGCATATGACCCTGGGAATTCCCGTCGGCATCCTGCTGATTGTCCTGGCCTGGGTCCTGACCGGGGTCTACGTCTTCTGGGCCAACTCATCCTATGACAAGTCCGTTCAGGATGTGCTCAAAAGCATGAGGAGGCAGTAGCATGGACCCAGTCGTCACTTCCATAGGCCAGCCCAATGCCACGTCCATCATGTTTTTTCTTGTCTTCATCTGCGCCACCCTCCTGGTCACCTATTACGCGGCGAAAAAAAGCCAGTCCGCATCCCAGTTCTATGCCGCCGGCAGAAGCGTGACCGGCATGCAGAACGGCCTGGCCCTGGCCGGCGACTACATGAGCGCGGCCTCTTTTCTGGGCATTGCCGGATTGGTATCCCTGCGGGGATACGACGGCCTGATCTACTCCATCGGTTTTCTGGTGGGATGGCCGATCATTATGTTCCTCATCGCCGAACCCCTGCGTAATCTCGGAAAATACACTTTCGTTGACGTGGTGGCCTATCGTCTTTCGCAGAAACCGATCCGCATCGCTGCGTCCATCGGTTCGTTGATGACCGTGTGCTTCTATCTTATCGCCCAGATGGTCGGCTCCGGTTCGCTGATCACGATGATCTTCGGGATGCCGTATGAAATCGCCGTGGTCATCGTCGGTGCGGTCATGATGATGTACGTACTCTTCGGGGGCATGCTGGCCACGACCTGGGTCCAGATCATCAAGGCGGTCCTGCTTCTTGGCGGGGCGACGATAATGGTCTTCTTCGTCATGCTGCAATTCGACTTCAGCTATGGAGAACTGTTCAGGCAGGCGGCCATCACCTACGGAGGTCAAGTTCTGGAACCCGGCGGATTGGTCTCCAACCCCTGGGACGCCATTTCCCTGGGCATGGCCCTGATGTTCGGCACGGCAGGACTTCCGCATATCCTGATGCGCTTCTACACCGTGCCCGACGCCAAGGAAGCCCGCAAATCCGTATTCTACGCCACGGGTTTCATCGGCTACTTCTATATCCTGACCTTCACCATCGGCTTCGGCGCCATGGTCATCGTCGGGCAGGACGTCATTGCCGCCATGGATTCCGGAGGCAATATGGCCGCGCTGCTCCTGGCCGAAGCCACCGGGGGGACGGTCTTCCTCGGATTCATCGCAGCCGTGGCCTTTGCCACCATTCTGGCCGTGGTGGCCGGGCTGACCCTCTCCGGAGCCAGCACCCTGTCCCACGACCTCTTTGTCAGCGTTTTCCGCTCCGGCAAGTCTTCCGAGGAGGAAGAGGTCAAAGTGGCCCGCATGGCCACCCTGGCTCTGGGCGTCGTGGCCATTGCCCTTGGACTGGCCTTCAAGGGGCAGAACGTGGCCTTCATGGTCGGCCTGGCCTTCGCCATCGCTGCCAGCGCCAACTTTCCGGCCCTGATCATGTCCATTCTGTGGCGAAATTTCTCGACCTTCGGCGCGGTCCTGAGCATTGCCACGGGAACAACCCTGGCCGTGGGCCTGATCATCATCAGCCCCACGGTCTGGGTTGACATCCTCCATAACCCCATGGCTATCTTTCCGTTGCGAAACCCGGCCATCATCTCCATGACCGGTGCATTCGTCATGGGATACGTGGGGTCGAAACTCAGGCCGGATGCCGAGGCCTCACGCAAGTACGAGGATCAGAAGATCAGGAACTACCTGGGCGTCGGAGCTGAATGAACCGCGAACTCATTGCCTTTCTTTCTAAAATCCACCCTTTTACCGACCTCCTCCAGGAAGAACTGGAGGAGGTCGGACTTGATGCACGGCTGGAGCCCGCTCCGGCCGGAGCAGTCCTGGTTCCGGACCGGGAAGACGAACGGTCGCTGTACGTCGTCCGGGATGGAACACTGCGGGTCATGGTGGACAACGAGATCATCGACACCCTGATCCGGGGTGATTTCTTCGGCCATGTCCAAAACTATTTTCCCTCCCCAAGCGGAGAATCCGTCACCGCCGTCCAGGACAGTTTGCTTGTAGTCCTACCCGCTTCCGCTTTTCAGCTTCTGCGGCGCCGCCAAAGCATCGACCGACATCTTCGCCGCAAGGCCAAAATTTTCCGAAAGAAAATCGTCGATATCCGAGACCGACGCGATGTTTCCCGTATCGATCCCTACCTGCGCCTGTCCCTGCGGGATGTGACCATCAAAAAGCCGGTCTATGTCCCCGCCGAGGCCACCGTGTCCCAGGCGGCCAAGCTTATGCAGCGCGAAAATGTCACGACCTGCCTGGTTGGACAGGAGCAGAACGTGCTGGGCATCGTAACGGAACACGACATCCTGAAAAAGATCGTAGCCCAAGACATACATCCCGACACCGCCGCCATCCGGTCCATTATGTCCAGCCCGGTGATCACCATCAAACCGGACGGCTTGTTGTTCGAGGCTTTTTCCAGAATGGTCCGGTCGGGCATCCGCAGACTGGTCGTCCGGGATGGCCAAACGAAAATTTTCGGCATCATCGAGGATCGAGACCTGCTCTCCGTGAAAGGGGAAAACCCCGTCTATCTGGCCGGGGAAATCAGACGGGCTGAAAACCTGACGGCCCTGACCAAGGTTTTTGATCAAGTCCAGAAAATGGTCGCCCGCTCCGTGGTCGAGGGAATCGGAATCCTGCAGATCGGTCGCTTGACCAGCGACATGCGAGACCAGATCCTCGATAAGGTTCATGACCTGGTCCTGGCCGAAATGGATCATCCGCCTCCCGCATCCTTCTGTCTGGCGGCCCTGGGCAGCGAAGGCCGCCGGGAACAGTATCTGGCCACGGATCAGGACAACGCCCTGATCCATTCCGCAACGCACGCGGAACATGCCCGGCGCTTCTTCGAAATATTTGCCGACAAATTCATCCGGGCCCTGCTTGATCTCGGCATCCCTCCCTGCCCGCACCAGGTCATGATCACCAATCCGGATTGGCGGATGAGCATCGACGAGTGGCTGGATACGGTGGATGCATTGACTCGTGGAACGGATCGCAACACCATTCTCAAAACGTCACTGCTGTCGGACATGCGCCCCGTGGCCGGCGATGCCCAACTGGCCGGCCATCTGAAGTCCTATCTGTTCAGGCGCATCGCCCAAAGCCCCTTCATCCTGAAATACATGGCCAATGAAGCCGTGCGGTTCAAGCCTCCCGTGAGCTTTTTCAACAAGTTCATCCTGGAAAAACGCGGAAACCACAAAGGCGCTGTGGACATTAAAAAGGGGGGAGTCTTTCCCATTACCCAGGGCGTCCGGACCCTGGCCGTGGAACATGGTGTTCTGGAAACGTCCACCGAGGAACGAATCAGGCTTCTGCATGACAGGGGCGTTTTTTCGGCCGGCCTGAGCGCCGGCATTCAGGAAGCCTATGCATCCTTCCAGACCCTGCGTGTCCGGTTCCAGACGCACCAGGTCAGATCAAACCACCAACCCGACAATTTCATCTTCCCGGACCAATTCTCGGCCATGGAACGAGACATGCTCAAGGATGCCTTCAAAATCGTTGCTGAATTCCAATCCCTGCTGTTCACCAAATACGGCCTGCACCTGCTGACATGACCCTCTTAGTCCCGAATTCGCCGCTTCGCCGCCTGCGCAAATGGCTTGACCGGTTCCCCGCACCCGAGGGCGGCCTCTTTCTTGTGGGAGGAGGCGTTCGGGATCTGGTTCTGGGCAGGCCGATCAGGGACCTGGATCTGGTCTGCCGAGGAGCCGCGAACTTCTCCGCTCGAATCGCCGCAGGACCTGGAACCCGTCTGGTCCCGCTGGGCCATGACCACGATCCTCCCAGCTATCGGGTGGTTTTCCGTGACGATCTTGCCAAAGAACTGAATATTCCCTCCAATTTCTTAGATATCACCGAGATTCACGGCCGCGACATCATCGACGATTTGCAGCGCCGCGATTTCACCGTCAATGCCATGGCCCTGGAGCTGAACAGTTTTTCCGCAACCCGTACACACCTACCGAACATGATCGATCCTCACGGCGGGCTCGCTGATCTGCGCGGGGGCCTCGTGCGCCACACCGGCCCACTAACCATTGCGCAAGACCCGGTGCGCATCCTGCGCGGTTTCCGCTTGCGCGCCCAGCTGGGATGGCGGATAGATCCCGCGACCTTCGCCGACTTTGCCGACCATGCCTCGGCCTTGTCCGCGATAGCGGCTGAACGCATCAACCTGGAACTGCGGCTGATCCTGGAATGTCCGTGCGGCGGCAACCTGCTTCCGGAACTGGACCGGGCCGGGGTGCTGCCCGTGCTCTTCCCGGAGATCGAGGCCATGCGGGGATGCAGCCAGAATCATTTCCACCATTTGGACGTTCTCGGCCATTCTCTCTTTGCGGTGGAACAGCTGGAAATTTGTCTTGCCGGTCTGGAAACGCTTTTTGGCCCGCAGCACGAGCAGGTCCGCCAAAACCTTTCAGCGTGGCGGCTGCCCTGGCTGAAACTGGCGGTATTCCTGCACGACGTGGGCAAACCCCAGTCCAGAGGTCGCAATCCGTCAACCGGCAGAACCACATTTTATGGACACGACGCCTTGGGAGCGGAGAAGGCGCATGCCATTGCGGGCAGACTGCGCCTGTCCGCGGCGGAACGCGACTACATCGCGTCTCTCATCCGCCACCACATGCACATCGGCACGCTGCTTCGCCCAGAAGCCAAGAAAAAAGCGCGCCTGCGCTGGATGCGCCGCCTGGGATCGGACCTGATCCCCGCCACTCTACTCTGCCTGGCGGACATTCGCGCCACCCTTGGCCCGGGCAGCCTGCTCCAGGATCGCCGGGATCAGGAAAAACAATCCATCAACCTGGTTAGCGAATACCTGGAAGAGGCGCAGACAACCCTGACAGCCTCCCCTCTGCTCACCGGACGCGACCTGTTGGCCCTGGGCATGATCCCGGGTCCGGCACTGGGCCGGACCCTCAAACTGCTTCAGGAAGCCCAGGATTCAGGAGAAATCACGAACCGGGAACAGGCTGTGAAGATGGCCCGGGAGTTGATACAAACGGAGTAATAATCAGTTGAAGAAGATGCCGAAGGACCATTTGATAATGCTGGAGCGGTTTCCTCTTGTAAGACGGCTCCGGAACGGATATTGCGCAGCCACCGCGACCTTTCACTCAACTTCCATATTCAAGGCCTCACAATGACGGTGCCGAACTCTCTGCATGCTGTCCTGCTGTTTTTACGCAGAAACATCATCGATGCCCTTGGCGTCTGCGCGGCACTCTTCAAGATCATGATTCCGGTGATGATCCTTATGAAAATTTTGCAGGAACTGGGGCTTGTGGCTGAACTCGGTCATTACATGGCCCCCCTGATGCAACTCTTCGGACTCCCCGGCTCCGTGGGTCTGGTCTGGGCCACGGCTTTGCTGACCAACCTTTATGCCGCCGCCATTGTCCTGATCACCCTGCTGCCGGAAACTCCCTTGACTTCCGCCCAGGTCACGGTCATTGCAACCATGATGCTCATTGCCCACGGCTTGCCGGTGGAACTGAGCATTGCCCGCCGCTCCGGGGCACGGATCCGTACGCAGTTCCTGATCCGAATGATTGCGGCCATGCTTTGCGGCTGGCTGCTGTACATGATCTATGCAGGGCTGAACTGGGGGACGGGTTTTGTCCAGCCGGCATGGATTCCCGATGCGCCCCCTTCCGGCCTCCCCGCCTGGGTGCTTCGTGAAATCCGCAATCTTGCCGGCATCGCGACCATCGTTCTGGTCATGCTCATGCTGCTGGACATCCTCAAACGTTTGGGTATCACGGACTTGATGATCCGCCTGCTCTCTCCAGTATTCAATTCCATGGGCATCGGCCGGGAAGCCGGAACCATCACTATTGTCGGCGTGACCCTGGGCTTGTCCTACGGCGGCGGATTAATTATTCATGAGGCCCGTTCCGGCCGCATTCCGGCAAAAGACGTTTTTTTGGCCCTGACCTTCATGGGCCTTTGCCATGCCCTGATCGAGGATACGCTTCTGATGCTTCTGCTGGGTGCGGATCTCGGCGGCATCCTCTTGGCAAGGATGGCTTTTTCCCTGGCCTTTCTTTGGGTGCTCTCCCGGATTGTGGCCCGCCTTTCGGAATCCACAATCAACGGCCTGCTGTTTCGCCAGGATGCGGTTCAGCGGAAACCGCCACCCTTTTTTTCCGTATAGTTACAATTCAAGGAGACGACCATGCTGCGTTTATTACGTTCCCTGGAGGGATTCCGACTGACACTGATCACGTTGGCCCTTGCCCTTCCCCTCGTGGCGGCTGCCCTGCTCTTCTACCAGATGCAGACGTGGGTTATCCTGGCCTGGCTGATGCTGGGCTCGACGGCAGTTGTCTTTTCGGTTCTTCTTTTCAGCCGGAATTTGTCTCAAGTTTTGCGTTCCAACACCCAGTGCGCGCGAGACATGGTTTCCGGAAAATACAGCACATTTTTCGAATTTGGGAGTCACCCCGGCCTGATTGGCGGCAACCAGACGGCGCTGCGGGAAATGCTCATCGACCTGAAGCATAAATTGAGCTTGTCCCAGGGTGTCATGAACAGCATGGTCACCCCCTACGTAGTCACGGACGTCAACGAAGTCTTTATTTCCGGCAACCCGGCACTGATCAGGATGCTGGAGCATGAGGGCAAGCCGGAGCAGTATTATGGGCAGGATGTGTCCATGTTTTTCTATGGGGAAAAACGGCAGACCGTGCTTGGACTGGCCATGCGGGACAAGAAATCCATCAGCAAGGAGGTGGAGTTCACCGGCCGCAAGGGGGGAAAACGCTTCATCCATATCGACGCTTCCCCGTTATTCGACATTGAGGGAAACATGATGGGTGCGCTGTGCATCTATACGGATCTGAGCGAAATTCGGGTATCCGAAGCCAAACTCAGCACCCAGAACGAGATGATTTTCAATTCCGCGGCCAGGGCCACGGACATTTCCAACGCCATGGCCACGGCGGCGGAAGAGCTGGCCGCCCAGGTGGAGGAGGCCAGCCGGGGTGCCGATGAGCAACGGAGTAGAACCACGGAAACCGCCACAGCCATGGAAGAAATGAACGCCACGGTCCTGGAAGTCGCCAAAAATGCCTCCCAGGCCGCTGAGGCGTCAGCCCAGGCCAGCATGAAGGCCCAAGATGGAACCAAGATTGTCGGCGAGTCCGTTGCGGCCATCAACCAGGTTCAGAAGCAGTCTTTGGAGTTGAAAAACAACTTGGGCAAACTCGGCCAACAGGCAGAGCAGATCGGCCGGATCATGAACGTGATCGAAGACATAGCGGACCAGACCAACCTCCTGGCTCTGAACGCGGCCATCGAGGCTGCCCGGGCCGGCGATGCCGGACGCGGATTTGCCGTTGTGGCCGACGAAGTGCGCAAACTGGCCGAGAAAACCATGAACGCCACCAAGGAAGTCGGACAAGCCATCGCGGACATCCAGCAAGGCACCCGGACCAATATCGAGAGCATGGACCATGCCGCCGCGGCCATTGCCGAGGCCACGTCCCGCGCCAACGCCTCCGGTGAAGCGCTCCAGGAAATCCTGCGTCTCGCCGAACTGGCGGCGGATCAGGTTCGCTCCATTGCCACGGCGGCGGAACAGCAGTCCGCCACCAGCGAGGAGATCAACAGGGGCGTGGACGATATCAACCGGATCTCATCGGAAACCAGCGACGTCATGAACCAGTCCGCTGAAGCGGTCTCCAACTTGGCCCAGATGGCTGTCCAGCTGCACACAATCATTGATGAGATGAAAAAGCAGTAGCTGCTGGCTGAGGTTCGGTTTGCCTTGTTTTGCGGCGTCGCAAACATCTTCGCCGGTTTCGTAACATCGAACCAGGCCGCCAGTTCACCGACCGTACGCCCCTGCTCCCGGGCGCTGATCAGGAATCCGCCAAAAGCGCCCAGCCCCAGGTCATTGCTCGAAAAGCACTGAGTACAACAGCACAGGTGATCTAACGACAAAAAAATGCCGCCGGACAAAGTCCGGCGGCATTTTTTATGGATCAAACTTCAGCGCTGAAAAACTACATGTCCAGCAATCTGAACTGGGCGCGACGGTTCTGGGCCCATGCGGTTTCGTTGCTCGCGGGATTCAAGGGACGCTCCTTGCCGTAGCTGACGATTTGCAATCTGTTGGGGCTGACGCCCAAGAGGACCAGGAATTCGTAGGCAGCCCGGGCACGGCGCTCACCCAGAGCCAGGTTGTACTCCGATGTGCCGCGCTCGTCGGTGTGACCTTCGATCAACAGCCGAATCTCCTGATTCTGCTTCAGCAACTCGGACTTGGTCTGCAGAATTTCCCGGGCATCAGGCCGCAGTTCGTAGGAATCATAGGCAAAATGGATCATGTTTGCCGTGATCATTTCCGCCATCTGGGACATTCTGGCACGCTGCTGCTCGTTGCGCTCCCTGGATAGACGTTCCTCCTCCAACTGTTGCTCCCGCAGCCTGGTCTCTTCCCGAAGCCTGGCCTCCTCGGCGGCTCGTTCCGCATCAATGGCGGTGACGCCGACCGGTGTGGAATCCACTTGCTTTTTCGCGCAACCTGAGCTGAAAGCCGCAAGCATGGCCAACATCAGCACACAAACAACAACCCAATTCCACCGCATACAGTTTCTCCTTAAAAGTGTTGATGCCAAATGAACAAGTTACGGTTGCCGGCTCCAAGCCGGTGATGAAAGTTGTCCATCTCCCAGGGGCGCCATCCGGGCTTCATCACCGTGTCGAGTCGTCAGATAAATCTTACTTTCTCCACTCCGATCAGAACTGAACGCAATGAAAAAATTATCGGGCGCCCAAGCTGGACTGACATCATTTCTTGGCCCAAATGTCAACTGCCTCTCGCGCCCGGAAACCAGGTCATGCAGAAAAATGCGATGTCCTTCACTGGTTTGGCGTGAAAAAACAACCATTCTGCCATCCGGGCTGAGGCTGGGATTCGTGTTGTACGTGCCCTCGAAGGTCACACGGCGGGTATCCCCGGAAGCCGTGTCCATGATGAAAATATGCGGATTTCCAAGTCTGCTTGAAACAAACGCCATTTTTGAGCCTGTTGCGTCGAAACTTGGCGAAATATCAATAGCCCAGCTCTGGGCGACTCTCGGGCCCATTCTCATGTCGTCGGTCAATTGGTAGATGTCCGGCCGGCCTTCGGGGTTCAGGCTGACGAATATCTTACCATCGTGATTGAATACCGGCGATATGACGCTGTTCCCGGGCAACTGCACCCGACGGACATTACCGTCGCTCTTGTCCAGGATCGCCAGGTAATGCCGACCGTCGGCGATCAGCGTGAACGTGAGATGCTGTCCATTCCTGGACCAGGACGGACTCATGCTGATTCCGCCCAGTTGGGTGAGTTGGCGCAGCCCCTGACCCATGGGCGAAGCTGCCCAGATCTCCTTGTTTTCGCCGTGTGCCCTCACAAAAGCCAGAGTCGAACGAAAAAAATCTCCCTGCCCGGTCAACTCGGCCATCAGGTCCGCGCAGAACCGGGCCGCCACCTGCGGCAGTTCCTCCTGAGTCACGCCGGAATAGGCCTTGCCCAGGACCAGACGCTGCTCAAATGTCTCATAGACTCGCAGTTCCACGGAATCCCCACCGCTGGTCCAACCGGAGGTAAGGACCAGATCGACACGCTCAAGGCGAAAGCGCCGGAAGTCAATGTCCGCGGCCGAGACTCCTTCCAATACGTCTCCGCCAAGCACCTGGGAACCGGGGACGAGGCGGAGGAATGGCATGAAACTCAGGTATTCCCGCAAATGATCCGCAAGAATGGCCGCCTTGGGGGGAACCGGCTGTCCGGAAGGAATTCCGAGGGGGGTGGCGGCAACCAGGTTCAACTGGGACTGTCCCGGGCCGTAGATGTCGATGCTCAGGGTTTGCTGCGCCCAGGCAACCGGTACAAAGCCCCATACGCAAAGAAAAAAAGAAATTATGCGAATGCTCCACCGAAGATTCGGTTTATGCTTGAGAGACATAGTTGTTACAACTCCTGAAGATTAAACGTAATGCGGATTGTGCGCAGATCGGGTCGCGGCGGCGGCGGAAGCTGCCCTGTTTCCTCCACGGCCCGTTCGGTTGAAGCATCAAAGTCCGCACGGCCCGATGAACGAATGACGCGACTGCCGAGCACCCGACCATCCCTGTCCACCTGAATTTCCAGGGTCGTGCTCAAATCCTGGCGAGATCCGCCCTTTGGAAAACGCCATTGGGCCTTGATGCGATTTTCCACGATCTGGGCGTAAACCTCCACCAGTCCGCCGTAGCCGACTTGGCCCTCCGCACCTCCCTGGCCTGCTCCTGGAGCAGTGGGCTGGCTACGCTGGGACACGTCCTTCTGGACCGCGCCAAGCGCCTCGGCCAAGATCTGCTCCCGTGTCGGCTCGGTTCGTTGCGGCGGCGCCGGAGTCGTCGGTTTTGGCGGAGTCGGAGTGGGTGCGGGCGGATCCGGTTTTGGCTCCGGCGACGGTGCAGGCTCGGGCGGTTCTGGTGCCGGTGCAGGCTTGGGCGGTTCCGGGGCCGGCTTGGGCGGTTCCGGGGCCGGCGCGGGCTTGGGCGGTGCCGGGGCTGGGGCCGGCTTAGGAGGCGCCGGTGTAGGCTTGGGTTGTTCCGGAATGCGCACCTCGGCCTTGGGTTGCGGCGGAGGAGGCGCCGGAGGGGCGGGCTTGGGCGGCGTTGGCGCCGGCTTCGCCTGCTCCTGCACCACCGGAGGAGGCGCCGGGGGAGCAGGCTGAGGCGCTGGCGCCACCGGCGCGGGACGACCCGGAGCCGGCGGCTCCAGCCGGACAAGGTCCACCTGGTAGACCACAGGCTGATCCAGCCGAACATGAATCTGCTTGCTGGAGGACAATTGGATCAACCCTAGCCCCACCACAATGATGTGCAGGAGAAGGGACAACCCGAAAACACGTACTTGCGTGGAAAAACCCACAGATACCTCTTAAAACCGTTCCAATTACTGTTCCCGCGATTCCGCTTCGGCCACGATGCCCAGGCGATCCACCCCGGCTTCTCTGGCCTCGGCCATGACCTGAACCACGAGACCGTACGGTACGTCCTTGTCTGCCCGGAGATACAGGATCTTGTCGCGGGTCTGGATCAGCCGGGCGACATGCGTTCCGAGTTCCTCCAGGGCGACCTCGTATTCATCCAAAAGTATGGTGCCGTCCCGACGGACCGTCAGCACCAGTGTGTCCTCATCCTGGGGCAGGGTCTGCACGGTGCGGGTCTGAGGCAAATCCACCTCCAGACCCTCCGTCATGAACGGCGCCGTGACCATAAAGATGACCAGCAGTACAAGCATGACATCCACGAAAGGGACCACGTTCATCTGGTCCATATATCCCTGACCGGAATGGGATTCCATGATTTTAATCCTCTTTTACCGATTCAATCAAATATCTGGGTCGGTCAAGCCGTTTTCCTCGACCTCGACCTGACCGGAAATCCAGGGCAGTTCACGCTGCACGCGGTTCAGAAACGCGCCGGCGAAATTGATCAGTTCCACCTCGATGCTGCCCAGCTGACCGCGAAAAAAATTGTAGGCGACGGACGCGGGAATAGCCACGGCCAGACCTATAGCCGTAGCCACGAGGGCCTCGGAGAGTCCCGGAGCCACCGTGGCCAGGGAGGCGCTGCCCATCAAGCCGATGGCATGAAAGGAGTGCATGATGCCCCATACCGTGCCGAACAGGCCGATAAAGGGGGCGGAACTGGCGCAGGTGGCCAAAAAAGAGAGCGATGACGCCATGTTGCGAAGCGAATTGCTCACGTTCTGACGCAGGACGCGCCGCAGGTTGTCCATGGCAATGCGGCTTCTCTGGGCCGCGGGCAGAGCAGAACCCTCCAGCCGTTTCAATTCCGCCACCGCCTGATATGCCAAAGGATACAGGGGCGAATCCGCGCTTCGAGCCAGGATATGCACGGCCGAACCAAGATCCGGGGCGTTCTGAAAACGCTTGAAATCAGCAAGAGCCTGTTGCTTTGCCCGGCGCAGAATGATGATTTTATAAAAGATAATGCTCCAACTGGCCAAGGACATGCCCACCAGAAGCAGCATGACCAATTGCACGACAATGGTAGCCTGACGCACCAGATCCCAAATGCCTGATTGAGGAACAAATTCCATGGAAATCCCTGTTGTTCAAACGTTGGCGATTGATAAAAATAAAAATGACATGGACGAAGCGTTCAAACAATGACCGTATCAAGCAAAACACGTTGATTCTTGCATCTGCTAAATTAAATTAAAAAATATGAGTACATGTACAGAAACACAAGTTGTTGCGCTGCCTCACCTGCTGGAGAACAAGGACTGAGATTCGCCTTCTGTCAGCAGATCCGCCAGGACCGGCAAGCATTCCTCTGCCGGGAGATCCAGGCGGACATCAGCCAAGTTGCCGTAAGCGGTCTGCCCCAGGTTGATCTCCAAAACCCGCCCTCCCTGAGCCTTAACTTGGTAGGGAATGACATTGGCCGGCGCCACATCACCGGACGTGCCGATGATCACGACCAGGTCCGCCTGTTCACTCCAGTGTCGGCTGCGGTTCAACGCCTCATGGGGAATGGCCTCCCCGAAAAAGACCAGGGTCGGCCGGATGACTCTGCGACAGACGTCGCAAAGCCAGGGCAGATCGGCTTTTTGAAGTCCAACGGCCGCGGCGGCCGGATATTCGCGCCGGCACCCGTTGCAGTAGAATCCGCGACAATTGCCGTGGAACTCGATGACATTGCGCGTGCCGGCCTGCTGATGCAATCCGTCGATGTTCTGGGTGATCACGCAACTCAGCGCTCCGGCCTGTTCAAGCCTGGTCAACGCCAAGTGCGCCGGATTGGGTTTTGCCTGCTCGAACATCTCCAAAGCGGACAGCAGAAAATCCCAGACTGCCTTGGGATTATGCTCCAGCCCCCAGGTGCTCGCGACCACGCTGGCATCGAACTGGGACCACAATCCCCCCGGACTTCGAAAGTCCGGGATGCCGCTGGGCACGGATATTCCGGCCCCGGTCAGGGCAATGACGCGGCGGGAATTTTGCCAGATGTCGGCTGCCTGTTGCAACAAAAGGCTCATGGGGAGAAATGAATGCAGATCATGAAGTTGAATGCGAGGAAGCGCAAAGAATAATCACTCGAAACTCAAGGCTGCGGGTTGGATGCATATCCGGATTTCCTTTTGCGATCAACCAGCGCCCAGGAGTTGGCTTCGGCCTGAAGATACTCGTCCTGGGTCATCCCCGCTCCGAGCGCAATGCGTTGCCGAAGCTCCCGGGAAACCATGTCGCCGGCCCCGTGCGCGTCGTTGTTGATGACCAGTCTGGCGCCGAATTCCCGGGCCATGGCCGCGACATGGCCATTGGTCAGGCTGTGCCCCTTGCGGGTGGTGATCTCCAGATGCACGCCCTTATCCGCTGCCAGTCTGGTTTCCTCGGCACTGATCAGGCCGGGGTGGGCCAAAATATCCACCCCGGCCTCGATAGCCGCAAGATTCGTCCCGGTTTCCACCGGTTCGACAATGGTCTCACCGTGCACTACAATGAGTTGGGCTCCGTTCATTCGGGCTGTTTCCGTCATCCGGGCGATCAGCCCTGGGGGGACATGCGTCAACTCCACCCCCAGCAGAATGTCCAGGCCATAATAGGCGGCGCCCTGCCCGGCAACCCGGTTCAGATTCTCCAGCAACAGAAACAGGTTGCTGGCATCCGCATGGTCGGTGAAGGCCATGGCCTGGTATCCGGCCACCTTGGCCCGCCGCGCCGATTCCGAGGGCAGGAAGGCCCCGTCGCTGAAGATGGTATGGGTATGCAGATCAATCATTAAATCACATCTTGTACTTTGTGTCGTCGACCGAATACTTTTCCAGAATCTCATTCCATTGCTGGGCGTCTTCGGTCTTGAGCACGGCTTGATACTGGTTTTCCCGCACCTCGACAATCTGGGCCAGCACTTCCTCGCTGACCCGAATCGGCACCTGGGCCCGCAATCCGAGGGCGATGGCATCCGAAGGACGGGAATCAATCCGCTTCAGGGAATCCCCCTGCAGCACCTCAATTTCCGAATAGTATGTGTTCTCATGCAGCCGAACCACGTCTACGAAACGAATTTTTCCGCCCAGAGCCTCAATGGCCTGCAGGAGCAGATCATGGGTCATGGGGCGCGGCAAGCGAACATCGTTGAGCACCATGGAGATGGCCACGGCTTCCATGGCGCCGATCCAGATAGGCAGAACCTGTTTCTCCGCCTTGTCCTTGAGAATCAAAACAGGCACCTGACTGTCCTCGTCCAATGCCAATCCGTAAATTTGCATTTCAATCATGGGACCTCCTCCATGCACCCCCAAAGGGAATGCTTTTTGGCTTCCAGGATGCGCACGGATACAATTTGTCCTGAAAAATCAAGATCCGAACCGGAAGGTGCGGCAAAATTCACGGTTCGACCGGATTCGTCGCGACCGCGAAAGCACTGAGTCGCCGCAGAGCGCTTCTTGCTCCGCCCCTCGACCAGCACTTCGGCCCGCTGCCCGACCCGTTCCTGCAGTGCAGCCTGCGAAATCTCATTTTGCAGGTCCTGCAGCGTCTTGAGCCGTGCGGCCTTGACGTCCTGGATGATCTTGTTCTCCATGGATGCGGCCCGGGTTCCGGGTCGGTCCGAGTACATAAAGGAATAACTGCTTTCAAAACCCACGTGACGCATGGCTTCCAGGGTTTGCTCAAAATCCTGGTCCGTCTCCCCGGGGAAGCCGACGATCAGGTCGGTACTCAAGGCGATCTCCGGCCGCTCCCGGCGTAAGAGTTCCACCTTGTCCAGGTAATGTTCAAGTGTATATTTTCGGCCCATGGCCCGCAATACCGCATTGGAGCCGGACTGCAAGGGCAGGTGCAGTTGCGGGCACAGATTCGGGAAGCGGCCGAAAGCGGCAATGGTTTCGGACGAGAGATCCTTGGGATGTGATGTGGTGAAGCGAAGTCTCCGCAAGCCGGGCAATTCGGCAATATTTCGCAGCAGATCAGAAAAAACCGGTTCCCTGCCCTTTGTGTCCAGTCCGTAACTGTTCACGTTCTGCCCCAGCAGAGTGAGGTCCCGTACCCCGCGGGACAACAGGCTCCGGCATTCGGCGATTACCGCCTCGCTGTTCCTGGAACGCTGCCGGCCTCTGGTCAACGGAACAATGCAGTAGGCGCAATAATTGTCGCAGCCCTGCATGATGTTGACAAAGGCTTGGCTTTGCACACCCTGGTCCGGCAATGCCGTGTCGCGCTCGGGAAACGATTCCGTGAAATCCAACAGGCTCAGGCGCAGGCCGGGTTCACGAGATAGACGGGCCAAGGCTTCGGGAACCATGGGCAGGCCGTCCGGTCCGAAAACCAGGCGCACATAGGGAAAGCGGGCGAAAAAAGCCTCCCCCACCTGCTGGGCCACGCATCCGCCCACGGCCACGAAAAGCTCCGGGTTTCGACTCCAGTAATCCCGCAGTCGCCCCAGATGGCTGTAGACCTTCTGCTCCGGCTTGTCCCGCACGCTGCACGTATTCAAGATCAAGACCTCGGCCTGGTCCTCGTCGCTATCCTCCCAGCCCTTGTCCCGCATCGTCCGACCGAGCCACTGGGAATCATGGACATTCATCTGACAGCCGAACGTGGTTATATGAAAACGCATTGTTCTCTCATATGTAACTGCTCTAATTATCTTTTGTTTCACTAAAAAGACATTCCTGGTTCAACTTGGCATTATTGTCAGGATCGAAATCGAAATCGGTATCGAAATCGAAATCGGTATCGAAATCGGCATCGGAATCGAAATCGCAGTAATTTGATAACCTATTTGTTTTTCTTTTCGATTGCGATTTCGATTTCGATTGCGATTGCGATTTCGAAAAGGACCCGGGCATGGACTGAACTGGTCGTGCTACGTCGTTGCCCACTGTTCAAAAAAATGCAGCACCTGGTCCCTGGCCTCCGCAACGGTGACCGCCCCGGAATCCACCACGCATTCCGCCTGGGGGTCCTCTTCAAAGGGCACGTCCACTCCGACCACCTGTCCCAGCCCGGGGTGGTCCCTTCCCGTGCGTTGCCGATCCAGGGCCTTTTCATACAGGCCGGCCATGACCAGTCCCTCGGGGCGACCTTGTTCCCTCGCAATGGCGATTTCCAGCGGACAGCGGATATAGACTTCGGCAAACTTGCGAATCCGGGCTCTGGCTTGCCGACGCATGGCTGCCTGATAGGCAGTGCCGTCCATGATCACGCCCTGTCCCTGAGCCACGACATGTTCGGCTTCCTGGAGAAATAGCTCATAGGCCCGTGCCCGTTCCTCAGCGGAATAGGTCGGATTGGGAAAGTATGCCTTGCGGCGGGCATCCATTTCCAGATACGTCACAACCGCCCCGCATTCCCGCAAGGCTTCAAGAACCGCTTTGGCAATGGAGCTTTTACCGGAACCGGGCAGTCCGACAAACCACAAGGCCCAGCCCTGCTTTTCTGGATGCGTCATGAAAAAATGACTCGTTGTGAGGACTCGTTGTTGCTTCAGCTCATGTAGGAATTGATCCGGTCGTAGGCGAAACTGTCGTCCGCGAGGACATTTTCCATGAACCGGAACAATCCTTCCCGGACTTCCACCGGATGATTGGGATACCATTCCGGCGAAGCAATGACCAGGGACCGGAAAACATAAAAGGGAGCAATGACCTCCAGGATCTCGCGGTCATTGGTCCGCTCCAGGTATTCATCCCAGAAGGTCATGTACAGCCTCTCGAACGGTCCGGAAAGCTTGGGTTGATCATAGAGGCCGAAGAGCAGGTAGTTGCAGCTCATGGTGGAAATGTCATCCGCCGCATCGCCCCATTCGCCGCGACTGCGGTCCAGAACCCGAAAATCCCCGTCCGGCTGGATCAGGACGTTCCATGGATGGAAATCGCCATGCACCGCGGCCAGGCGATGCGAATAATTCCGGAGCTTCCAGCGTCGATCAATGAGCCGACATTCAAGATTCCGGAACCGGTCCGGCGGAAACATCTCATAGGGATGAGGGTAGGAATCCACCAGCCCGAAAATGCACTCCGAGGCGCCGATAAGATTCCGGATGCGCCGCAGATACAGATCCGGATCGTCTTTCTTTTCGGCGTGCACCCTGGCCAGCCAGCGGGCGAAGGATTGCGCTCTGTCCAGGTCCTGCTGCTCCAGTCCCTTTTTCCTGATCCGTTCCAGATCCCGAAAGTAATCATACCCCTGGACCATTTCATTAAGAATGAAAAATTCCCGGGGATCATTCACGGGAATCATGTCGTCTCTTTGGTTCACGTAGCCCAGAGCCAGGGGGCGAACATGTTTCTCCATCCTGGCGCTGGTCTCGTACTGAAACATGAGGATCGCCGCCCGGTCCCAATAAAACTGATGGCCGTACTTGTCGCCGCGCATGGTGGAGAGCACGGCTTCCCTAGTTTCCCCGTTCTGCTCAAAACGAATGAAAACCGGTTTGCCGTAGCCGAAGTCCTTCATGCCCTGGGTGCCCTGCGCTCCGATCTCCCGCGCATCCAGCAAACGGACGCCGGAACCGAACTGATCCCGCAAATAGGCCTCGAGCTTGGACATGTTCATGCGCAAGGCCGGCCTTTTCTGGTTACGCATCGGCATAATGGCACCTCCTGAACAGTTTCATTACATCCGAAAACGAGGCCACCGAATGAGAGACGCTGCCGGCTGACCTGAAAAGCGAACGTGCGACTCCCGCTACCACATCACTTCCGGCATCATCCGTAGTTCTCGTTGTACCTGCTCCAAAACGCATCCTGGGAAAAGGAATGCTCCTGGGTGCCATGGTGTTCCACGGCATAGGCGGCGCTGGTCATGCCCATCTTGGCGGCATCATTCACGCTTCGCCCATTCACCAACCCCTTGACCAGTCCGGCCCGGAAGGCATCGCCCGCTCCGGTGGGATCAACGACCGCGGATACCTTGGCTGCGGGGAGCCTGTTCTCTGCCTCCGGCCGCAGGACGATACATCCGTTTTCACCGAGCGTGGTGATGATGGTTCCGGCCCGCCGCAGCAATTCATCCCTGTCTGCTCCGGTATTTTTCATGATCATTTCCAATTCATAATCATTGGAAATGAGGATGTCTGCCCCGGTAAGCATTTCGAGCATTTTTTCCCCGGAAAAGGCAGGTATGTTCTGTCCCGGATCAAAGATGTAGCGCACGCCCTTTTCCCGGTACATCCGGCTGTAGTTGTACATGTCGTCGAGGTTTCCCGGAGCCACGACGGAAAGGGTGTCGTCCGGCGAGATATTGGAGAAATCAAAATTTGAGGAGTGGTTCATGGCCGCCGGATTGAATCCGGTGATCTGGTTGTCGGATTGATCCGTGGTGATGTAGGCCGATGCGGTCAGTTCATCGGGAATGATCCGGATGGTTTCCTGGGCCAAGCCCAGTTTCCGCAGCCACTGTTCATAGCTCCCGAAATCCTTGCCCCCGGCCGCGGCCAGGATTTGCGGCTTTTCTCCCAGCAGGCTCAAGGAATAGGCGATGTTTCCGGCCGTGCCGCCGAATTTTTCATTCACCCCGTTGACCAGGAAGCAGACGTTCAAAATGTGGATCTTGTCCGGCATGATGTGGTCGGCAAAACGGCCGGGAAACGGCATGATGCGGTCATAGGCGATGGATCCGGAAACAAGAATGTTCATATTTACCTCATGGTAAAGATTTGAAACGTTAAAAAAAGATACGCAGTACCGCAAAAGCTGAAAGGCTCTTGCGGACTGCGTTTTATTGTCGCTTGGAGATACAGGCTGGTTGCTGAGACTGCTGGATTTTCTCGATTTACCCGGCTGCTCCGGTTTCCTTACCGATCCAGTCCAGAAAGGGCTGATGGCCGCCGGTCAAGGGCCAGGAGACGATGCATGGGCAATCATAAGTATGAACCTCACGGACGCGTCGGGTCAAATCTGGCAGCAATTCCTCTCGTGTTTTGGCCAGAACAACGACTTCCCGGCTTTCCTCAATGCTGCCTTCCCAATGGTACATGGAGCGCATTCCTTCCAGCACGTTGACGCAGGCTGCCAATCGATTCTCGATCAATTCCCGGGCAATAACCTTGGCCTGATCCAAATTTTCGGCCGTCATGTAGACCATGATCGGTTGCATGACCAACACCTACATCCTGGTCAAGTATTCCAAAACGGCATCACGCTCCGGACTGTTCAGCAACCCGCTGCGCTTGCCGATCATACGATCAACCGTTCGCTCCCACCATGGCATATCCTGACCCGCCCGCCGGTGGACCCGATCCAGGTTATGGCATTGTGTACATCGTTCTTGTACCAGCGCGTCACCATTTTGTGCTTCAGCGGAAATGACCACGGCCGAGAAAACAAGCACACACCCCAGAAGCAACACCCCGAACATGATGATGGATCTTTTCATATTTCTTCTCCTTGGTTGAGCATAAAGCTATACGATCATAAAAAATGAGAATTCAGGCTATGTCCTTTCCAACAATAATGCAATGAATACGCGTATCATCCAAACAAACCATCCAAGCCAAAGCACTACATATATTGAGAAAGCAACCCAAGCCCTGCCGGGCAATCATGACGGATGCTCTGCTCTTCCGCTTCATGTGAATGGCTTTCGCATGCATCTAACGCTTGAATTTTTCATTTTGATTCAGGTTTTCGTAGATTTTTGAAAGCATGTCCTTGAGTTGATCGATCTGCTCCCAGCTCAATCCCTGGTACGCCCGTTCCGCCAGTTGCCCGGCGACACGAAGAATTCCTTCCTGCAGGGCACGCCCCTCTTCCGTCAGATAGATTCTGCTGCAGCGCCGATCATGCTCATCACGTCTGCGGACCACCAGCCTACGCCGCTCCAATCCGTCCAGAATGCGGGTCATGTTGGTCATATCCTTGAAGGTGGTAGAGGCCAGTTCACGTTGCACCCCCCCCTCAAAATTCCAAAGCTGCCAGAGAACAACGCATTGCTCGGGGGTAACCTCATACCCCTGCTCATCCAACAACCGATGAAACTCCTTTTTGATCCGCAGCGCAGCCCTGTTTACCAGGAAACCCGGCGAGTCCTCCAACTCCATCCGCATCATTTTATCAATCCATGAAGTCATTAGTTGCCACTCCAATTATTTGTTGACTTTTTCCAGACTCGGCAACATACGCAGGCCTGCTGATTTATTGCAGGATTGGATTCTCTTTGCAAGATCGATCGCGGACAGCGGCGGACTGCGCTAAACCAGTACCAGCCCGGACAGGCCATTCATCATTCCGTGGTGGTAATGCACCAGTCTGCAAGACTTGGGGCGGAACAGCGAGCAGCAAAACGCCCTGCGTCTGATCCAGAAGCAGAACCACCTACTTGTCGCGGAGGCATGTTCGTCTTGTTAACTGATTTATTGTATCTGGAGGAAGTATGGCACGCATTGCAGGATTGACGATTTTCTTCGTACTCATCAGCCTTGGATCAGCGAATGGAGCAGGATTCGCGTTGTATGAGTTCGGAGCCAGAGGCACTTCCATGGCCGGGACCATGCTCGGACGGGCTGATGATCCTTCGGCTGTAGCCTACAATCCCGCGGGAATGACCCAACTGGAAGGCACCCAGACCATGATCGGCCTTTCCGTGGTCGCACCCAACGGAAAAGTGCGGACCCCCGGGGATACCACCTCGATTGAGAGCAATTATTGGGTTCCGCCCCACGCCTATCTCACCCGCCAAATGACCGACAAGACTTGGCTCGGGCTGGGCCTTTACACGAGATTCGGACTGGGGACGGAGTATCCGAAAGGTTGGCCGGGGGAGTACAATAATCTCTACACCCGGGTTAAATCCCTCTCTTTCAATCCCAATCTGGCGTATAAGTTGACTGATACGGTCTCCCTGGCTGTGGGCGCCGAGGTCATGTGGTTTGATTTTTACCAGAAAAAAATGGTAGGCAGGCCACTGGGCGGCATCGAGGCCGAACTGAATGGAGATTCCTACGGATTTGGAGGAAACGTCGCACTCCACTACAAACCGAGCGATACCTGGGCCTTGGGTCTCACCTACAAAAGCCGCATCAAACAGAGCATCAAGGGGGACGCGACATTTCAACGAACACCCACCGCCAGGGCGTTTGGGTATTTCAATGACACGTCGGCCAAAGGCGATATAACTCTGCCCGACTCGTTCGGAGTAGGCCTCATGTTCAGACCGCATGAAAGGCTGAGTCTTGAGGCGAACGCCATCTACACGCTGTGGAGCACGTACGACAAACTGGAAATTACCTACGGCGAAGCGCTTACTCCCGGCGCCCTGACCGGTAACACCAAGGTATCATCCATGGCAAAAAACTGGAAAGACGTCTGGCGGTTTCAGGTCGGAGCCGAGTACAGCCTGAGCGATCTCATTGATCTCCGCCTTGGTTATGTTTTCGACCAGATCCCGGACACGGATCAATATGCCGATTATATGACGCCCACCAGCGACCGACACATCGTCACCACCGGCATCGGATTCTCCGGCGAGAGGTTCAGCGTCGACATTTCCTACTCGTATCTCTGGTTCGCCGATCGGAATATTGTTGCACGTCCAGCTGACCATGTCCTGGACAGCACCTTCAAGGACGGGCACACCCATCTCACCAGCATCAGTCTGGGTTACAAGTTCTAGCCCGGATCATCCCCGGAGCCTGCCCGCACCCGCACCACATAGCGGCAGGCTCCGCTCCTGAAAACAGCGGATGTCAGGCGAGAAAGTCACCGGAACGCTCCGGCTGATAGATCACCTCGATAATCCGAACGCGCATCATCCCGCCCCCGGGTCGGGGCCATTGTATTTCATCTCCCTGGGACAGACCCAGAAGTGCGCTGCCGACAGGTGCAAGAACGGAAATTTTCTGTCCGCTCGCATCTTCGTTGCCGGGATAAACCAGGGTCATCCTGAACTCCTCGCCGGAAGGTTCCACCTTGAACTTCACCGTGGAATTCATGGTTACCACGGAGGATGGCATTCGGTGCGGCTCCACCACTTCAGCCCGCTCCAGCTCCTCTTCCAGTTCGGCCATGCCTGGAAACGAGTCCGGCGCAAGAGCATCCAAAAGAGTCTCCAGTCTTTGTACATCCACGGTCGACAGAATGATCTTCGGTTTTTTGTTCATTCAGTCCTCCCTCTCGGCTACGGTTGTCGTATACGCAATACGTTATCAGTCCGTTGAAAACTCTCAATTGCCGCGTTGCTGCACAGGCCAAACAAACCCCCTTACGCAAAAAAAAACCCCGCTGACGCGGGGTTTTCGAGCAAATCAGCAACTTGAACTAGATTTTTTCGACATTCTCGGCAGCCGGGCCTTTCGGTCCATCGACAACGTCGAATGTGACACGAGCGCCTTCGGCCAGGGACTTAAAGCCTTGTCCCTGAATGGCGGAATGATGAACGAACACGTCGTTGCCGCCATCCTCCGCGATAAAACCATAACCCTTGGAATCATTAAACCATTTAACTGTACCTTCCGCCATCTGCTACTCCTTGAGAATACGGCTTCCTTATGAAGCCACGTGAAAACGATCCGATTTACCGTCTGGAAAACCGGTTGGCAGTTACTTGTTCAGCATAAAAAAGCCACACGACCCAACGGGGAATTGTGCGGCGAATACGAAATATTTTTATACTTCAAACAGGTACTGCACACATGAGGAATCCATATACAGGAGAGCTCGACGTAAGGCAACATGAAATTTTCATCCCAAGGGTATCAGGGTCAAGAAGTAAAAACCCACAGCCAGCCTTCCCTCTCAAGCCTTCCAGTGCAGCCCTACAGAAAGACGCACGACATGCCTTTGGAAGCGCCGGTACTTCAGGATGGTCTGAGCGCGTCGGGAAACCTGTCCAGATCCGTCATGAACATGGGCCTGCCCTTGGGTTGTTCGTTGTTCGCGGGGAGATGACCAGGACGCTATCCCGACTGACCAAGCGATCCCCTGATGCCCCACCCGTTCAATTGAATGCCGATCCAATTCCCGAGCTTAAAAGGGAACGGAGCATATTTTCGCCCAAGAATGTTCATTATCCCGTAAAAAAAATGTCGTTCTCAGATTTCCTCTGCTGAAAACTTCTTCACTGCTGTTCGGTCGCCTTCTCTTTTTTGAACATGGTCGGATTGATGTTTTGGGAATTCGGGCCGCCGCATTCCGGAGTGTAGCAGGTCACATCCACGAATGAACACTTTTGCGAGCATGCCGGGCAGGTTTCCGGCGGCGCCGTTGTTTCAAGGGTGTTTCCACACTTGTCGCACTTGAAATAGGCCATTGCATCGCTCCTTGCGTCATGACGTTTTTTTCGGTTGTTTTTTCTAACGAGATAACAGGAAAGACGAGGGTGGCGTGGACCTGCCTTGCGGACGAAACGTGATCAACCGCATACCCCCATGGAGCCTTCGGCACATTCGCGTCCATCGATCCAAGTGGCCCCGCTGAGTTTAGCCCCTGTCAGGTTGGCTCGGGTCAGGGTTGCTTCCATCAAGTTCGCCCCTCTCAGGTCGGACCAGCTCAAGTTGGCATTGCTCAGGTCTGCATTGCTCAGGTTGGTTCCCATCAGCCGAGCACCGTTGAGATTGGCCCAACTCAGGTCGGCGTTGCGCAGATTCGCTTCCCTGAGGTCGGCCCTGTTCAGTCTTGTTCCGCTCAGGTTCGCTCCAGTCAAGTCGCATTTCGGACACTGATTGCTACCCCGCAACCGATCCAGGTCGGCTTGATCAAAAGCCTCAAGAGTTCCCAACATGCTCAGGAGCAGGAATACGGTGGTGATCGACACGGCAATGTAAATATTCATTGGCATACTTTTCTCATGTGTATAGGTGGCTCCTTGCTTGCGAAGTGAAACCCGAAGAGTCTCAAAAGTACTCCAGACTTAAGAACATATATGACGCCCCTTGATCTGTCCATGGCAATTCCAACTGCAGCAGGGCAATATAGTCACATAAACTTCCCCCCAAAAAACAGGTGCTCTCTCTCCGCCCTTTCCACGCATCAGCCCTGCGAATCTTTTGACATCGAAGAATCCCGTTCCTATGTATTGGTATCCAGAAACTTAACCGGAGGGAAATGCCATGTGCAAATTCATTGGAAAATCATTGGTGACGATCCTGTTCCTGCTTTTGGCCGTTGGAGCGGCCAAAGCCGAAAATCCGACCGCCTTCGCCGAATTGTTCGACAATGATGGAAAGTCCCTCGGGAAGGCGCATTTCGAGCAGGGGCCGAATGGAGTCCTGATCCGACTTGAACTTGAAGGAGTGGCGGAATCCGCCGGTTTCCATGCGATCCACATCCATGAGCATGGGGATTGCACGGATCATGAAGAGGGTTTCGAGGCCGCCGGGCAACACCTCAATCCCGAGGACAAGAAGCACGGGCTGATGCATCCCGATGGCCCGGATGCCGGAGATTTCCCCAATATTTACGTGCATGAAGACGGCAGCGTTCGCGCTGAACTGTTCACCAATTACGCTTCCCTGGATGGATCGGTGGGCGCACGCATGCTTGACGAATCAGGCGCAGCCATCGTCATCCACGCCAACCCGGATGATCACCACACCCAACCCACCGGCGATTCAGGTCCGCGTATCGCCTGCGGCACAATCTACGCCACATCGGATATCCAGCAAGAATAATCCAAGCGCCTCTTCGACCGTCATCTCCGAACCGCTGCCCGCACGGGCAGCGGTTTCCCTCGCAAAAGTTCTTCCCGCAAAGCGCGTAATCGTCACGTCACGATCATCGCCCAGATGTCCGTTATCGAATCCCCTGCATGCCCAAATGAGCAGTCTCCATCCAAATCGAAATCGAAATCGCAATCGCATCCCAGTCCCACTCGAATTCGACAAAGAATTCCGATTCTGCTCGACTTGCGTTCACGATGATGACAAATAAATGCTAACCTTTACTTGATCGTATCGACAATCTATCCTGCTTTGTATCCACCCACGTTGCCAAGGAGGAATGATTATGGACTTCGTCCACGTAGGAAACCTGCGCATTGCAAAGCCCCTTCACGACTTTATAGACAAAGAAGCGGCGCCTGGCTCTGGTCTCGACGCGGAGCATTTCTGGAGCACCTTGGAAGCACTGGTGCGAGAGCTCGGCCTCCGCAATGCGGAACTGCTGGCCAAGCGCGATGCCCTGCAGGCAGCCATCGATCAGTGGCATCAAAACAATTCCGGGCTGTCCTTCGACCCGAGCAGCTACAAGCAATTCCTGATTTCCCTGGACTATCTCATCCCTCCGGGAACCGAGTTTTCCATTCACACGGCCAATGTTGATCCGGAAATCGCCGTCATTGCCGGCCCGCAGCTTGTGGTTCCGATCACCAACGCCCGCTATGCCGTCAATGCCGTAAACGCCCGCTGGGGCAGCCTCTATGATGCGCTCTACGGAACAGACGTCATTGACGACGCGGATGGAGCGGGCAGGAGCGCCGAATACAATCCTATTCGCGGCGCCAAGGTCATGGCCGAGGCCGCCGCATTCCTGGACAAGGCCATTCCCCTGAATGAGGGCAGCCATACGGACGTGCGCCGCTACTCGGTTTTCGCAAACCAGGATGCACGGCACCGCCTGATCGCGGTCCTGGACAACGGAGCCGAAACCGGCCTTGCCCAGCCGGAAAAACTTGTCGGCTATGCTGGTGCGCTCAACGCCGACGGCGAACCCGAGGCGCTCCTCTTCCGCAACCTCGGACTGCACCTGGAAATTCGCATCGACCATGGTCATCATATCGGACGCGAACACAAAGCCGGCGTGTGCGACGTGATCATGGAAGCCGCACTGACCACCATTTTGGACCTGGAAGATTCCGTGGCCGTGGTGGATGTCGAGGACAAGACCCTGGCCTATCGCAATCTGCTGGGGCTGCTCAAGGGAGATCTGCGGGCCGGTTTTTCCAAGGGCGGTAAATTCATTGACCGCCGGATGAACACGGACCGGCACTATACAAAATTCAACGGGGATCGGCTCAATTTGTCCGGCCGCAGCCTGATGCTGATCCGCAACGTGGGGCTGTTGATGACCACGGACGCCGTGCTGGACGCGCAGGGGAAGGAAATTCCCGAAGGAATTCTGGACGCCCTGGCCACCGCCTTTCTTTCTTTGCATGACCTAAAAGCAGACAAAAGCACAGCCCGCAATAGTCGCGCCGGCAGCATTTACATCGTCAAGCCCAAGCTGCACGGCCCCGAGGAGGTGCGGTTCACCTGCGACCTGTTCACCCTGATCGAGGATGCCCTGGGTCTTGCCCGGAACACCATCAAGATCGGGATCATGGACGAAGAGCGCCGGACCACTCTGAACCTGAAGGAATGCATCCGGGTCGCTCGGGAGCGGGTCATCTTCATCAACACCGGCTTTCTGGACCGCACCGGCGACGAGATCCACACCAGCATGGAGGCAGGTCCCATGGTGCGCAAGAACGACATGCGCATCGAACCCTGGATGCTCAACTACGAGGATTGGAACGTGGATGTCGGGCTGGCCGCCGGACTCAGCGGCAAGGCCCAGATCGGCAAGGGCATGTGGGCCAAACCGGACAAGATGCGGGAAATGGTCGAAACCAAGATCGCCCATCCGCGTGCCGGAGCGAATTGCGCCTGGGTCCCCTCCCCCACTGCCGCCACCTTGCACGCCATGCACTACCATCAGGTGGACGTCTTTGCCCGGCAACGCGAACTCATTGACAAACCCAGAGCACGGCTGGACGAACTCCTCCGACTCCCCCTCCTCGGTGAAACCTCTCCCACGCCTGCCCAAATCGACGAGGAACTGGCCAACAACGCCCAGTCCATCCTGGGCTACGTGGTGCGCTGGGTGAACCAGGGCGTGGGCTGTTCCAAGGTGCCGGACATCACGAACGTGGGCCTGATGGAAGACCGGGCCACCTTGCGCATCTCCAGCCAGCACATGGCCAACTGGCTGCGCCACGGCATCTGCACCCGGGAACAGGTCCTGGCCACCCTGCGGCGCATGGCCGACGTGGTTGACGGCCAGAATGCCGGAGATCCCCTTTACCAGCCCATGGGGCCGGACCATGATCAAAGCATCGCCTTCCAGGCGGCCTGCGATCTGATTTTTCAGGGCCGCGAACAGCCCAACGGCTATACCGAACCGATCCTGCACGCCCGGCGGCGGGAAGTGAAAGCCGCTCAACGCGGCTGAAAATCATGATCGAAAAATAATTATGAGCTCATGATCTCCAATTTGATTTCCAAACTCCGCCGGAAGCTCCATGTCCCCATTATCGACAACGGGGCGTTGGACAATGGAGCCCTGGATAACGCCCTCAAGAAGGCCAGGGAGACGCACCCGCCACCCGTGGTCTGGCTTCTGGGCAAGACGCAGTCCGGCAAGACCTCCATCATCCGCTCCCTGACCGGCAGTCCGGATGCCGAGATCGGCAACGGGTTCCAGAGCTGCACCCGGACATCTCGCTTCTACGACCATCCCGCCGAAGCGCCGGTGGTGCGGTTCCTGGATACCCAGGGACTGGGAGAGGTGCGTTACGACCCTTCCGAAGACATTGCCTTCGCCGAATCGCAGGCTCACCTGGTCATCGCGGTCATCAAGGTCTCGGACAGCCTGCAGAATGCCGTCTTCGACGTGTTGCGGGCGGTCCGCAAGCGTCATCCGGAATGGCCCGTGATTGTGGCCCAGACCTGTCTGCACGAGCTGTATCCTCCCGAATTCGAGCACGTCATGCCCTATCCGTTCGTCAAGGAAGGATGGGAGCGTCTTGTGCCTACGGACCTTGCACGGGCCCTCCATTTTCAACGCCGGGAACTCGGCAGGTTGCCGGGCAACGGGGCCGTGTTCTGGATTCCGGTGGATCTGACGTTGCCCGAAGATGACATTGCACCCGCGGATTATGGCCTGAATGCCCTATGGGCGACCATTGAGCGCGCCTCCACCATGGAGCTTGAGCACCGGCTCCGGGGCGACGTGGATCAGGCCGACGCCTTTGCCCGGGCCGCGCATCAGCAGATTGTCGGCTACGCCATGGCATCGGCGACGTTCGGCGCCCTGCCCGTGGTGGATCTGGCCCTGGTGCCGGCCCTGCAGATGAAAATGCTGCACAAACTGGGAACCCTCGCCAACGTGAACTGGGACAAACGGCGCGTAGCGGAATTTATGGGCCTGCTGGGAGCGGGCTTTCTGGCCGGACATGGGTTGCGCATGGTCGGGCGGACAATGGTCAAGGTCGTACCCGTAATCGGACAGACAGGCGGCGCCGCCTACGGCGCGGCGGCCAGCGCCGGGATCACCTATGCCCTCGGCAAGGCCGGCTGCGCTTACCTGCAACGCATATCCAAGGGCCTGCCCGTGGACGCGGACACCGTGCGCACCGTCTTCAAGGACTCCTTGAAAAGCGGCAAAGCCCTCGCGACGTCTTTTTTGAAAAAGGACAAGAAATGATCGATAAGACCGCCCTGTTTCGCGAATTCGGTTATCTGCGGCTTCTTTCCATCATTTTCGCTGCATTGCCCCTGCTCGCCCTGCCGCTGTTCGGCATCATCTGGCTCTGGCAGGCGGATTATCGCTTGTTCTGGTTGCTGGCGTTGGCGCTGTGCGCCATGCTAGGCTACGGCCTGCACATGATCCTCTCGCGCCGGGAGCAGAAGCAACCCACGCGGCATGCAACTAAGGCCAACGAGCTTTGGCCCCCGTCCGCGGAAGCCTGCTGGGTCGAGGTGGAACGGCTGGCCGAACAAACTTCTCCCCGGGAATGGCCCGTGAACGACGTCCAGAAACTCGCCCTGCTGGGAAAAAGGACACTGGAACAGGTATCCCGGCATTTCCATCCCGAAGCCAGGGATCCCCTTTTGGAACTGACCGTTCCGCACACCTTGCTGATCATCGAACGAGCCAGCCGCGATCTGCGCATGGAAATCGCCCAGACCATCCCCTTCAGCCACAAGATGAACATGGCCCTCCTGGTCCGGGCCAATCGGTGGCGGGAGACGGCCATGCAGTATGAAAAGCTGTACCGGATCGGGCGCGGCATCATGGCTCCCTATTCCGCATTGTTCCACGAGGTGCGCCGCAACCTGGGCAACAGCATCGCCGGATACGGCATGGACAACATCAAGGCCTGGCTGCTGCGGGAATACGTGCGCAAGGTGGGTTACTACGCCATTGAACTGTACAGCGGACATTTACTGCTGGATACGGAAGATCCCACCGACCGGCGGACGTCCGCTACGATGCGGGACATGGAACGCGCAGACGCCGGGCAGGGCGCACCATCCGACTCAGCGGAACCGCTTCGCATCCTGATTCTGGGAAAGGCCAACGCCGGCAAGTCCAGCCTGATCAACGCCCTGTTCGGCAAGCTGACCGCCGCCGCGGACGTTCTGCCGCACTCCACGCAGGCAATCAAAGCCTACCGCCTGCAGCGCGAAGGTCATGACGAAGCGCTGATCTTCGACGCTCCGGGGATCGACACGGACAGGTTCGATGAAAAAGCCTTGAAACAGGCCGTGCTTGCGACGGATTTGATCTTGTGGGTCACGCCGGCCAATCGGGCTGATCGGCAGTTGGAACGCGAACGATTGGACAAGATCCGTTCCTGGTACGGTCAGCGCGTATCCCGGCGTATTCCTCCCCTGGTGACCGTGGTCAGCCACATCGACAGGCTCCGCCCTCCCCAGGAATGGCAGCCGCCCTACGACCTGACCCATCCGAACGGGAAAAAGGCCGAAAACATCGCCGCGGCCGTGACGGCCATCTCCAATGATCTGGCAGTCCCCCTGGATTTGACCATTCCGGTCTGCCTGGCGCCGGACCGGCTCTATAACGTGGAGGACACCCTGGCCGCGGTGATCCTGGAACTCCAGGATGAAAGCGAGAAGGCGCGTTTTCTGCGCTGTCTGGAAGTTCGGAAAAAAGAAGAAATGTGGAGCAACATCAAGGAGCAGCTGAAGTCCACCGGCCGGATTCTCGGCAAGATTATCAGGTAGGAATTGAACCGCCCGCTACGCTCGAGGCGCAGGGGACGCCAAGAAGATTTTTGGCTTCCCCTTGAAAGATGCGGAAGTCAACAGGCGTTACGCCTTACAGCGAACTTGACATCACCCCGGCAGGGGGAGGCATCCTTTTGGAAAGCAGCTCTTTCCCTGCTTTCCAAAATGTTTTCCTTGGCGTCCTCTGCGCCTTAAGCGAAGCGAGCGGTTCCAAAGTTCATCACTTCACTAAAGCTTCGCCTGTGCTTAAATCTGTCGGATCGATTCGGCCACGCCCTGGAAAGCTTCATGAGCCGTCATGGCCTGATCCTTGTCCTTGAAATGAAAGTGGATGCGCTCATTTCCGGATCTGGCCATCTCTTCATCCAAAGTCAGTTCGATCCAGAATCCCCACTCGTCGCCGGCCCCCAACAGACCCTGGGGCTCCGGGGTCACGTCGCTGACCTGCAAATCGGCAGCGCTTTCACATTCGATGTTGCCGTAGAAACGATGGTCATTGCCCACGAAATGCACGGTCCTGCCACGCACGTAGACGTCTTCCAGGCTGCGAAACGCCAGGCGCATGGTGTAGTTGTCCATCATCTCCGGCATGTTCGTCACTTCAGGTCGACCTGATCGGCGATTTCGGCAATGGAGGCCACGGCATCGTTCAGAAAATCGTCCAGGCTCACTCCGACCCGTTCGCATTCCCTGATGATTTCACGGTTCACGGCCGCGGCAAAGGCCTTGTCCTTCATTTTCTTCTTCAGACTCTTGGCACCCAGACCGTCCAGTTTGGTCGGCCGGACCAGGGCTGCCGCGGAAACCAGACCGGTGACCGTTTCGGCGCAACGCAGTGCGTAATCAAACTGTGCGGCGGGCATGATGCCGTTACGTTCCCCGTTGTGGGCACGTATAGCCTGCAAGGCTTCCCCTGGCAGGGCATCCGCCAGCCACGTTGCTGCACGCAAGGCGTGCTCATCGGGGATGTCCTTGGTCTCATGGAAGTCCAGATCATGGAGCAGCCCGGTAAGCCCCCAGACGTCCTCATCCTGTTCCAGCCGCCTGGCAAGCCCCCGCATCACCGCCTCGGTTTCCAGAGCGTGATGCAACATGTGTCGTTCCTGTCCCTTGGAGGCCAACAACTCCCAGGCTTCTTCACGAGTAAGCATTACTATTTCCTTGGATTAAAAAACGATTTCCGTGCCGATCCCGCCCTTCGTGAACATTTCCAAAAGTATGGAGTTCTCCAGGCGGCCGTCGATGATGTGCGCCTTTTCCACACCGGCTTCCACGGCTTCCAGACAGCACTTCACCTTGGGAATCATGCCGCCGCGCAAAACGCCCTTTTCCAGCGCGTCCACGGCCTTGTGCCGGTTCATGGAGGAGATCAGCTTGCCTTCCGCATCCAGGACGCCGGCCACGTCGGTCAGCAGGATCAGCCGTTTCGCTTCCAGCGCCCCGGCCACGGCCCCGGCCACGGCATCGGCGTTGATGTTGTAGGTTTCGCCGTCGTCGTCCACCCCTACCGGGGCGATAACCGGAATAAATCCCTCCTTTTCCAGGGTCCTGATCAGTCCGGTGCGGATGTCCGTGACCTCGCCGACCTTGCCCAGGTCGATGATTTCGGGAGGCATGTCCTTGTGCGGGATGACCATTTCCATCTTCTGGGCATTGATGATCCGCCCGTCCTTGCCGGACAGCCCCACGGCCTTGCCGCCATGCTGGTTGAGCAGGTTGACGATTTCCTTGTTCACCTTGCCCACGAGCACCATCTCCACCACGTCCATGGTGGCCTGGTCCGTGACCCGCAGCCCTTCCCGAAACTGACAGCAAATGCCCAGCTGATCCAGCATCTTGCCGATCTGCGGTCCGCCGCCGTGCACGATCACCGGATTGACGCCGATATAACGCAACAAAACGATGTTCAGGGCGAACGCCTTCTTGAGGTGCTCATCCTTCATGGCATGACCGCCGTATTTAATGACCACGGTCTGCCCGAAAAAATCTCGAATATAAGGCAACGCCTCAAGCAGCGTCTTGGCTTTGGCGACTTCGTGTTCCATATATGATGTGCTCGTGAAATTCGTTTGCTGGTTGAATGTGGAAAAAATTCATTACAAAATGTACCGCGACAGATCCCGGCGCTGCTGGATGTCCTGGAGCTTGTCGCGCACGTAGGCTCCGTCGACCCGGACGTGTTCGCCGGAGCGTTCCGAGGCGTCGAAGGAAAGATCTGAGAGAATTTTCTCCAGGATCGTGTACAGGCGGCGGGCGCCGATGTTCTCCGTGTCCTCGTTGATGGTCTGGGCAAAACTCGCGACTTCTTCCAGGGAGTCGTCCGTGAATTCCACGGTTACGCCTTCCGTGCCGAGCAAGGCCATGTACTGCTTGGTCAGGGCGTTTTCCGGCTCAGTCAGGATACGCAGGAAATCCTCCTTGGTCAGGGCGGCCAGCTCGACACGCAGCGGAAAGCGCCCCTGCAGTTCCGGAATCAGGTCCGAAGGCTTGGACATGTGGAACGCTCCGGCGGCGATGAACAGAATATGGTCCGTGCGCACCATGCCGTACTTGGTGTTCACGGAACTACCCTCCACCACCGGCAGGAGATCGCGCTGCACCCCTTCCCGGGAAACATTGGCCTTGGAACCTTCCAGAGTGCTGCAGACCTTGTCGATCTCGTCCAAAAAGACGATGCCGCCCTGCTCGACCCGCTCCCGGGCCGCTTCCATGATCTTGTCCATGTCGATCAGCCGATCGCTTTCTTCCTGGATCAGCAGCTCGTAGGCATCCTTGACCTTGACCCGGCGCTGCTTGCGGCGCTGGGGAAAAACCCGGCTGAACATGTCCCGGAACTGCATTTCCATATCCTCGAGGCCCGGCATGGCCATGATCTCCACCTGAGGCGAAGAGGCCTTGACCTCCAGTTCCACCATGCGCTCGTCCAGCTTCCCGTCCCGCCACAACTTGCGCAGCTTTTCCCTGGTGGAATCATGGGTTGCGTCCTCTTCGCTATCAGCCATGGCGCCCGTAGTGGCCGGAATGGTCGGCGAAGTCGGCGGCTGTGCTTTTTTGGGAGGCAGCAGAAGATCCAGCAGTCGCTCTTCGGCCAACTTCTCGGCCTTGACCCGGACCCGTTCGGTTTCCTCCTTGCGCAACATGGTCACGCCGATTTCCATCAGATCCCGAATCATGGACTCCACATCCCGGCCGACGTAGCCGACTTCCGTGTACTTCGTCGCCTCCACCTTGATGAACGGTGCATGAGCCAGCTTAGCCAGGCGACGGGCGATCTCGGTCTTGCCCACACCGGTGGGGCCGATCATGATGATGTTCTTGGGGGCTATCTCATCCCGCAATTCCGGAGCCAGTTGCTGTCGGCGCCAGCGGTTGCGCAGGGCGATGGCTACCATGCGTTTGGCATCCTTCTGACCGATGATGTAGCGATCCAGCTCGGAAACAATTTCTCGTGGGGTCATGTGGCTCATGAGGTGGTGATCTCCTTATTGGACGCGTCTTTGCGCAAGGTCTCAAGGGTAAGCTGATCATTGGTGAAAACGCAGATCTCCGCGGTAATGGCCATGGCTTTGCGTACGATCTCTTCACCCTCCAGAGAGGAATTCCGGACCAGAGCCCTGGCAGCGGCCAAAGCAAAGCTGCCGCCGGAACCAATGGCCGCTACGCCGTCGTCCGGCTCGATCACGTCGCCGGTACCGCTGAGCAGAAGAATGGACGTATCGTCGGCCACCAGAAGCATTGCTTCCAGGCGGCGCAGGTACTTATCCAAACGCCATTCTTTGGCCATTTCAACGCTCGCCCGAACCAGATTTCCGTTGAACTGCTCAAGCTTTGCCTCGAATCGTTCGAAGAGGGTCATGGCATCAGCCGTTGCCCCGGCAAAGCCCACTATCACCCGATCCTTATAGATTTTGCGAACCTTGCGCGCCTTGTGCTTCAAGGCCACGCTCTGGCCCATGGTGACCTGACCGTCCCCGGCCATGGCCACACCATGCGCATCACGCACGGCCAGAATTGTCGTTCCATGTAGATGCATTCCGGTACTCCTGAAGTCCTGACAACATTATCGAATGCAAGCCCGATCGGGTTCGGGCCCGCCCCAATGACACCAAGTAAAATCAAATCGGGATTTGTCCAACGAGATGCGAATGATCGGCGAGCGGCAAACGGTCAGTTTCATCCTTTTTTGGACTTGATCACAGCCCGAGGCTTGCTGCCTTCCTGGGCCCCAAGCAGACCATCCTTTTCCATCTGCTCGATGAACCGCGCCGAACGATTGAAGCCGATGCGAAACCGACGCTGCAGCAGCGAAATGGAAGCCCGTCCCTGCTCCAGAACGAATTCCACCGCCTGGGTGTAGATAGGATCTTCCGCCACATCCGCACCTTCCGGCATCACGCCGTTCTTGGCCGTCTCTTCCTTGGACCACTCGCTGAAATCCAACTCAAAGCTCGGCGGCTGCTGATCACGCCAAGCCTGGACCACGGCCGCGATCTCCTCGTCCCCGACAAAAGCGCCGTGCATGCGTTGCAACCGGCCGGCGCTGGGCTTGAACAGCATGTCTCCCTGTCCCAGCAAATGCTCCGCTCCCACCGTATCCAGAATGGTTCGGGAGTCGTGTTTCGAAGTAACCTGGAAACTGATCCGGCACGGAAAATTGGCCTTAATCAGGCCGGTGACAACGTCCACCGAGGGCCGCTGGGTGGCCAGGATCATGTGAATGCCCGAGGCCCTGGCGAGCTGCGCCAGCCGAACGATGCTGACCTCGACTTCCTTGGCCGCGGTGAGCATCAGATCGGCCAACTCGTCGATAATGATCACCAGATAAGGCATGGCCCGCTGCTCGGCCGCTTCCTCCGGTGGCATGGCCGCGACCTTCTGCTGATAGGCAGCGATGTGCCGCACCCCCAGCAAGGCCATGGCTTCGTACCGGGCGTCCATTTCGGCCATGGCCCAGTCCAGAGCGCTTTTGGCCATGGACATTTCCGTGACCACCGGATGCACCAGGTGCGGCAGGTTGGCATACACGGCCAATTCGATGCGTTTGGGATCCACCAACAGGAACTTCACTTCATCCGGCCTGGCCTTGTACAGGATGCTCAGGATCATGGAGTTCAGCCCGACGCTTTTGCCGGCCCCGGTGGCGCCGGCAACCAGCAAGTGCGGCATGCGGGCCAGATCCGCGACCATGGGTAAACCTTCAATATCCTTGCCGATGGCGATGGTCAGCTTGGATTTCGAATTCTGGAAGGCATCGGACTCCAGAATTTCCCGCAACCAGACCGACTGGCGATATTCGTTGGGAATTTCCACCCCCACGGCGTCCTTGCCCTGCAAATTGGCGACAACACGCACGGAAGAGGCTTTGAGGCCCAGGGAAAGATCGTCGCTCAATCCGGTGATCCGGCTGATTTTCACGCCGGGCGCCGGCTTGTACTCGAACATCGTGATCACCGGGCCGGGCTGGATATGCTGCACTTCGCCCTGAACACCAAAATCCGCAAGGCAGCTTTCCAAAGCCTTGCCCATTTCCTTGAGCCGCTGCGGAGAAGTCCGCGGCTGCTTGCGATCGGGAGCGGCCAGGATATCCAGGCTTGGCAAGCGAGGCAGGCCTTTGTCTTCCGGACCAAGTTTCGATTGATCCGTCGATCCGGCTTTGGAGAGAATTGTGCTTTTCGTCGCCTTTTTTGCCGGCTGTTTTTTCGCACCGGAGAGCTGAAAGTCTTCCAGTAGCGAGGTCGGCATATCCTGATTACTCTTCCTTGGCGGCTTGACCTTTTCAGGACGTGGCTGAAAAGCGCGATGCAGCCATATGGCCAACCCATCTCCCCATCGCGTCCAGTACAGGCCGAAGAGCAGTTGGGAAGCGAGGAAAACCAGGAACAGCCAGAGCAGCATCGCTCCCCGCTCCTTGAGCAAGGCAATCCCTAGGGCATGGAGTTGATCGCCGAAATACCCGCCGCCATGGATACCGGCAATGGAGACGGTCTCGACGACCCAGGGGTGACTGCTTGCCGCCAGAAAGGACAGACTCAGCAGCAACAGCCCGACCCATCGCCACCATGGCGGCTGCCAGAAACGCCAGACACTGGTCACGGCCAGCCAGACGAACATGACGGGGAAGACAAACGCCGCCAGTCCGAACAAATCCACGATCAGGCCGGAGACATAGGCCCCGATGATTCCGGCATGGTTGTGGATGGTGGCGACACTGGTAGCTTGCTGATTAAAGGACGGATCCTGCGGATGATAGCTGGACAGGCTTAGAGTGAGAAACGCCGCGATGAACAGCAGGGTCAGTGCACAGACTTCCCGGAGCAGACGCGTCTCATTTCCTGTCGTAGAATCGGCGGACAATTGGGATGGACTCATGAATCGTTGGACAAGCCACAACGGCGTGAGCCGTTACTCACGGCTGATATAGGCTCCGCTACGGGTATCGACCTTGATCCGGTCGCCCTGGTTGATGAACAGCGGGACGTTGACGGACAATCCGGTTTGCACCACCGCCGGCTTGGTTGCGCCGCTGACCGTATCGCCCTTCAAGCCGGGATCGGTCTCGGTGACTTCGAGGACAACGGATGCCGGCAGGTCCATGTCAATGGCCTGGCCGCGAAAGAGCAGCACCTTGACCTGTTGGCCGTCCAACAAATAGCGGCCTTTTTCCCCGGCCTGCTCCTCGGTCACGCTGAGCTGCTCGTAGGTGGTCATGTCCATGAACACATACCCTGTACCGTCATGATACAAAAACTGCATTTCCCGAGTTTCCAGATCGGGTTTGGCGAATTTTTCACCTGATCGGTAGGTCTGGTCGAGCACGCGCCCCGTCAGGATATTGCGCAGCTTGGTGCGGACAAAGGCGCCGCCCTTGCCGGGTTTGACGTGCTGAAACTCCACGATTTCGTAAGGAACGTCGTCAATTTCGAGTTTCAAACCGCGCTTGAAGTCAGTCGTTGAAGGCATGGGGTCATCCCTAGAGTTGAGTTGAAGATTCAGACTGATCCGCCATGGACGTGGTCCAGCGGAGCCAAAGAGTTTGGATAGCCAAAGCGTAACTCAAAAGACCGAAACCGGAGATCACGCCGATGCATTGCGGAGCGATCAGGCTGACATGGCGCATTGACTCGCTCCTGGCCAGGATATTGCTCAGATGCACCTCGACGCAGGGTGGATCGATCCAGGCCAGACAATCGGCCAGCGCCAGGCTGGTATGCGTGTAGGCGCCGGCATTGAGCGCCACGCCATGAACGCTCTCTCGGTGGGCCTGTTCCAGACGATCGATGATCTGGCCCTCGCCGTTGGCCTGGAAGAAAAGCAGCTCAACTTCATCCACCGCCTGGCCCATCAGTGTTTCCACAAGATCCGGGAGATCCCGCATGCCCTGGGTTCCGTAGATATGCGGCTGACGCTGCCCAAGATGGCCGAGATTCGGTCCGTTCAGAACGAGAATGCGACAAGTCATGACAGTTCGTTTCCAAAAGAAGCGAGAAATCGGGGGTGAACAAAGGTTCCGACGCCAAGGAAAGGGTTCAGGACCGACAAATGAGGTGCGACAAAAGCAACGTGTTTTCTAGCTGGTTGCGCGAAAAATCGCAACACGGCTTCAAAATGTTCAACTGATGTCAGCTGGATCCGTGGACTCCGTCTCCATGACGCCCGCTTCCTCTTTCCGCACCTTCGCCTTGCGCCCTTCATGTCTGGCGAAAACGAGAAAACCGGTGTGGGCGACCATCCGATCATCCGGACGCAGTCGCTCTGCAACAGGCTTGTAGCGGCGCAACAGGATTTCCAAGACCTCGACATCCTCGAAGGGCCCCTGTTCCAGCGCGGTGAGCAGGGAGCTGACCTGATTGGTGGTGGGCAATAAAAAGCCCAGCGGCGCCCCGGGCATGATCGCCGCGACGGCCTGATCGAGAAAGTCCCACGGCGTGCGCACGTCCAGAAACAGGGCGTCCACATTGGTCTGCTCAAAGCCTTCGGCGATATTTCGGTTGAACTGTTCAACCCGTTCCCCAAGGCCGGACCATCCGAGATTCTCCCCGCACAATCGGAAGAATTCCTCCCGCTGTTCGTAGGTGTAGACCCGCCCGTGGTCGCCGACGTACCAGGCCAGGGCCGTGGTCAGCGAGCCCGATCCGCTGCCGGCCTCGATCACCCGGCAGCCGGGCGCGATGCCCAGCTTGAGCAGGATGTAGCCGATCTCCTTGGGGTAGATGATCTGGGTCCGACGTTTGAGCATCTTCACCAGATCGTACAGACTCGGCTTGAGCAGCCGAAACGGATGGCCGAGATGGGTCAGCACTTCTTCGCCGTACCCGGCCTGGAGCAACGTCTCGTGCGGCAGGATCCCGAAGTGGGTCTGCATTGTTTCGCCTTCGCGAATTTTTCGAATATAACGCTTGCCTTGCGGACAGACCAGCATTACCAGATCACCTGGATTGAGCATGATGCCTCCTGAATGAAAGATTTGAGCTGGTATGTGCTGATCCTTGTCCTGTCAAGGTCAGCCGCCTACCCGACCAGGGCCAACCTGTTCTCATCAAAATCCAAGTCGCGATCGAAATCGTATTCGAAATCGGAAGATACTGTGCATTACCTCGTGATAAAAATATCTTCATTGAAATCCACATTCGATTTCGATCACGATTTCGATTTCGATTTCGATTCAGATAGCGGGTAGGGATTGAGAACAAAATGGCAGAATCATGTGTCTGACTTTAAATTCAAAGCAAATCAAGAGAACAGAATTGAAACCCGCTACCCATTTTAAAACATTATACGGACCGGTCCGTTCCGGTCGACTCGGACTGTCGCTGGGCGTGGATCTTCTGGGCCGACGCATTTGTTCCCTGGACTGCATCTACTGCGAAGTCGGCCCGACGCGTATCCATACCTTGCAACGGCGGCCCTACATGCCGACCCGAACCATCCTGGACGAACTCCGCGCATGGAAATCGCAGCAGCTTCCCAGGCCTGAATACATCACCCTTGGCGGCCTGGGCGAACCGTGCCTGAATTCCGAGCTGGCGCAGATCATAGCCGGCTGCCGGGACATCTTTCCGGACATCCCCGTGGCCGTGCTGACCAACTCCACCCTGCTTCCCGATCCTGCCGTGCGCCGGGAATTGGCCGGCGCCCAGGTGGTTCTCCCCTCCATGGACACCCTTGTACAAAGTGAGTTTATAAGGATAAACAAGCCCTGCAAGGACGTTGACCTGAACAGCATGGTGACCGGGTTGCTGGATTTCCGGAAGGAGTATTCCAGACAAATATTTCTTGAAATTCTCCTGACCAGGGGCGTCAACGATTCAGAAAAAAACTTGGCCCTGCTCCGGGAGTTTATTCCCCGGCTCGCACCTGACCGGGTGGATGTGGTCACCATGACCAGACCGGGGGCCTCGCCGCTGGCTGAAGCGATCAGCGATCGGACGCTTTCCGAATGGCGTTCCGCACTGTGCACCGCCGGCCCCATGAGCGCCCTCAGCCAGGTCGGACAGGTCAATTCCGAAAGGAACGCCGGGATGGATCTTGCCTCCGGTCCCGTGGACGGACATCAGGCTGATCTGCTGCATAAAACCAGCGAACCATTGTCCGACGACGCAGCCCGTGACTTGATCCTCAACTCCCTTCGCCGGCGCCCGCAGACGGTGGATCAGGTCCGCGCCGCCCTAGGACTGGACGGCGCACGGACCGAAACTCTTTTCGCCGACCTGTTCGCCCAAGGCCTTATCCGGCACGCCCATGAGCTGGGAGAGGATTTTTATCAGGTTGCACCGTAAATTTTGCAACATACTTCCGAGTCCACATCGGAAGACTATATTTCCGGCAACTCTTCAGCAATTACTGATCGCATGACAAAAATGATCACGATCTAGTGGTTAACTAGCTGAAAATGCCACACTTTTTGATCAAGGAACGACAATGCCGACTCCCAAAAAACGTAAGAAAATGTTCATCAGCGTCCTGCCGGGTGAACAGGTTGAGCTGATCCTGGCCGAGGACGCCAAAATCACCGATTACTTCATCGAGATGCTGCACCAGGCCAAGACCAAGGGCAACATCTACAAAGGCACCATCAACAACATCGACACGGCCCTGCAGGCAGCCTTCATCAACTATGGCGAGGATCGCAACGGGTTCCTGCAGATCGATGAGGTTCATCCGGAGTACTACCAAACGGAACACAAGCCGGAAAACGGCCGCAAGTATCCGCCGCTTCAGAAAGTGCTCAAACCGGGTCAGGAACTGCTGGTCCAGGTGGTCAAGGAGCCCACGGTGAACAAGGGCGGCTTTTTGACCACGTACCTTTCCCTGGCCGGTCGGTTTCTCGTGCTCACCCCCGGCCAGGACCAGCTCGGAGTATCCCGCAAGATCGAGGATGATGAAGAACGCTCTCGGCTCAAGGATATTCTTCGCGAACAGGATCTGGGCGAAGGCATTGGCCTGATTGCCCGGACCAACAGCGAGGGCCAGAGCAAGACCAATCTGCTCAAGGACCTGCAGTTTCTGAAGCGGCTTTGGAAGGACGTGCGCAAGAAAGGCATGACCGAGCAGGCCCCCGTGCTCATTTACCAGGAAAAGGAACTGGCTTTCCGGGCGGTTCGCGACTACCTGACCACGGACGTTTCCGAAATCTGGATCGACCATCCTGAAACCGCCGAGCTGGTCAAGGAATTCGTTTCCCTGACTTTCCCCCGCCGTCAGAGCATGGTCAAGCTGCACGCGGACACGGACCGCTCGCTGTGGGAACGCTTCAATTTGGAAAAACAGCTGGAGCAGCTGTTCGGCCGCGATGTCGCATTGCCCAGCGGCGGGCGCCTGGTCTTTGACCAGACCGAGGCCCTGATGGCCGTGGACGTGAATTCCGGCAAAATCGGCGGCACCAATTTCAATGAAATGGTTTTCAAGACGAACATGGAAGCGGCCCAGGAGATCGGTCAACAGCTCCGGATGCGGGACGTGGGCGGACAGATCGTCATCGACTTCATTGAAATGCGCGACCCCAAGCACCGCCGGGAAGTGGAAAAGGAACTTAAGGCCGCGCTCAAGGTGGACAGGGCACGGGTGGATGTGGGCCGTCTCTCCAAGTTCGGCCTCCTGGAAATGGTGCGCCAGCGCCTGGGTTCATCGGCCCTGTCCGTCAGCACCGAACCTTGCCCACACTGCAAGGGCTGGGGATTGCGCCGGAACATGGAATGGCGGGCCCTGCAGGCTTTGAAGGACATCTACCGGAAACTGCGCGCCAAGAACTGCCCGGATCCTCTGGAATACCGCACTGACGCCGAACTGGCGCTGTATCTGCTGAACAACAAGCGGATCATGATCAAGGATCTGGAAGAGCGTTTCCAGAATGCAATTCTCGTCTACAGCGAAAAATGCCCGGGACAGTAAGGGTGTTCCGGCATGTCCGTGACATTTGAATGCGGTAACCAGGACAGGCCGCTGGGAAAGCTTCTGCTGCACGTCTGTTGCGGGCCCTGCGCATTGATTCCGGTGCGCGAGTTGCGTTGCGAAGGCATGGATCCGGACGGACTGTTCTACAATCCGAACATTCATGGCGTGAGCGAATACCTGAAACGCCGCGAGACATTGCAGGAGACGGCAAACCGATTGAATTTGCCGATCATCTGCCTTGACGACGAATATGACCCCCGTCTTTTTTTTCGGGCCGTGGCCAACCGCGAGGACGACCGCTGCCCGCACTGCTACCGCCTGCGCCTTGAACGGACCTTCCTGTTCGCCCGGGAGCACGGCTACTCCTGCGTCAGCACCACTCTGCTTTACAGCAAATACCAGAACAGGGAAGCCATCCTGGCCGTGGGCCGGGAGCTGCAGGACCGCACCGGCATCCGTTTCCTTGGCCGGGATTTCCGCCAGGGCTGGCAGGAGGGCATCGACCTGTCCAAGGAATGGGGCCTCTACCGCCAGCTCTACTGCGGCTGCCTGTACAGCGAAATGGATCGACGCCGCAACGTGCTCCGTCGCCTTGCCGTACAATCAGCAACATCTTCGGATACATCCTGAACCGACTTTCGGCTGATGCGGCTCTATATCCACATTCCTTTTTGCCGCAGCAAATGCGGCTACTGTTCCTTCTATTCTCTTCCCGGGGTTGATGCGTCTGCCATGGACGCATATGTCGATCTGCTTGTCCGGGAGATCGCTCTCTGGGATCGACGTTTGCAACTCACCCCAACCAAACGGTCCGTCACATCGATTTATTTCGGCGGCGGCACCCCCAGCCTGCTTTCCCTGGACCAACTGCAACGCATTGCGGATGCCCTGCGCGGCGCATTTCACTGGACTCCGGAGCTGGAGTGGAGCCTGGAAGCCAATCCCGATTCCGCGGCGGATCTGGATTATCTGCGCGGCCTGCTTGGACTGGGCGTGAATCGTCTCAGCCTTGGGCTGCAAAGCCTGGATAACAGAAAGCTTGATCTGCTCGGCAGACGCCACCAGTCCGCCCAGGGCCTTAAAGCCGTGGATCTGGCCCGCTGCGCCGGATTCGGCAACATCAGCCTAGACCTGATCTGGGGGCTGCCCGGACAACGGGCCCTGGAATGGCTGCGCGAGCTGGAAACCGTCCTCAAGCTCCAGCCCGAACATCTCTCCTGCTACGGCCTGACGCTGGAGCACGATACCCCTCTGGCCCAGGCTGAAAGCTCGGGAAATATCGTTCTGCCCACGGAAACGGAGCAGGCAAAAATGTTTCTGCAGGGAACGGAATTGTTGGAATCAAAGGGCTATCTGCAATACGAAATATCCAACTACAGTCGAATGGGGTTTACCTGCCGCCACAACGAGGGATACTGGAAATCGGAAAGCTACCTGGGGCTGGGCGCCGGCGCGGTTTCCACGCTGGGCGACCGGCGCTGGGAAAACCCGAAGGATCTTGATGAATACGCCGGGCTGGTTCGCGCTGAACGTATCGGCACCAACGCGGTGATTCTCACTCGAACGGATCGGATCAAGGAACTGGTCATGTTGTCCCTGCGCACGACCAGGGGACTGAATCTCAAGGATTACAGCACGATCAGCGGCAGGGATTTTCTCCAGCAGCACCGCCGATTGATCCAGGTTCTGCGCCAGAACGAACTCATCCGCGTCCACTCCGGATTCGTACGTTTTACCAAATCCGGCATGCTGGTCAGCAATTCGATCCTGGAACGGTTCATCGACGCAACCTCCGATGTCTCATCCGCCGACACCTGAGCCGAACACATTGCCACTCCATTTCGAAAGGAACCGAAATCATCGTTAGACAAAATCTCTTCTTGGCGAACTTTGAGTCCTGAGCGAAGCGGGCGTTTCAGTTCCGCAAGAGTCAGCGGCTTCTGAACCATTCCCGGATTTAAGACGACAAAAGCCCGTCACGGCATGCGCTGTGACGGGCTTTAAAAAATTGTAGCGTGAAGAACGTTAGGCCTGCATATTGTTCACCGCGGCAGTGAGGCGGGAAACCTTGCGGGCCGCATTACCCCAGTGAATGACTTTCTTGCCGGCGGCCTTGTCCAGAACGGCCGTGGCCTGAATCAATCCGGCCCGAGCCTGTTCCTGGTCGTTTTGTTCAACTGCCTGCCGTACAGCCTTCACGGCGTTCTTGATTCTGGTCTTGATTGCCTTGTTCCGAGCTTGAGCCTTCAGGCTCTGGCGATGCCGCTTGATTGCCGATGGATGATTGGCCAATTTCGTTACTCCCTCAAATTTGAATATGTGCTATGTCAATTGGTTCCCATGCGTTGAAACATCAATCTCTACCCAAAGGGCCTTGAAAATGTCAATACCGTATTTCTGAAATATTCAAATCGCTCAAACCTGCAGGGCCGGAAAATCGGCCAGCTTGTCGAACCTGTCCACCAGGGATTTGAGCAGATTCAGCCGGTTGATCCGCAGATCCCGCTCTGGACACATGACCATGACGTGATCGAACAAGCCGTCCACAAGGGGCTTGATTTCCAGCAGCAGCCCCAGCAACTCCGGATAGCCGTCCCCGGCCCACAGGTCTTCCCAGCGCGGAGCGATGGCCTGCCATGCCTGGGCCAATGCTTTTTCCTGGGGTTCGGACAACAGTTCGTCTTGCCACTGGCCGGTCAGCATCTTGCCGTCTTCCGTTTCCATGGCCTGCTTGCGGATGATGTTCGCGGCCCGTTTGAAGGTCTGCACCGAGGCGACAAACTCCTCTTCCCGGCTGAACTGCTCCAGGGCCTCGATCCTGGCCCTCAAGGCCCAGATGTCGGCGAAACCGGCGCCCACAGCGGCATCCACGATCCGGGTCGGATAGCCCTGGCCGTGAAAATAGGCTTTCAGACGCTGTCCGAAAAAATCCAGCAGCTTGGCCAGGCTCTCTTCCGCGGGTACCTTCCAGGCAATGTGGCCGTAGGCTTGTTGGGCATTGGCTAGAAGCGTTTCGAGGTCCAGGCGCAGTCCGTGCTCCATGACGATCCGGCTGATGCCCAGGGCGGCCCGGCGCAAAGCGTAGGGATCGTTGGCCCCGCTAGGCGTCATGTTCAGGCCGAAACATCCGACCAGGGTATCGGCCTTGTCCGCCAGGGCCAGGAGTGCGCCCAGACGACTCCCAGGCGTGGGACTGTCCGGACCGGCGGGCAGATACTGTTCGGCAATGGCCTGGGCCACGGCTTCGGATTCCCCCTGCCGCCGGGCATAGATGCCGCCCATGGTTCCCTGCAGCTCGGCAAACTCCTTGACCATCTCGGACACCAGGTCCATTTTGGCCAATAAGCCGGCCCGGGCGGCCTGTTCCGCGTATTCAGGAAGCACTTTCTCGGCCAGCATCCGGGTCAGTTGTTCCAGCCGACGGCACTTGTCCCCCATGCTGCCCAGGGGTGCCAGGAAAACCACGTTCTCCAGCATGGCCAGCCATTTCTCGCTCGAGGCTTTGCAATCCGCGTGAAAAAAGAAGCGGGCGTCCTCCAGCCGGGCCTTGAGCACGCGTTCCCAGCCCTTGCGAACCAACTGTTCGTCCTTGGGCCGCAGATTGATCACCGTCAGGAAGTTCGGCAGCAACCGGCCTGCCGAATCCTCCACTCCGAAACTTTTCTGGTGCTGCTCCATGCTGGTCAGCAAAACTTCCCGCGGCAACTCCAGATAGGAGGGATCGAATCCTCCCAGAACCGCCACCGGGTGCTCCACCAACTGGACCACCTCGTCCAGCAGCCCCTGCTTCCAGACGATCCGGGCCTGCCGGGCGCCAGCCAAGCCGTCGGCCTGGGAGACAATAGTCTCCCGCCTGGCAAGGCTTTGCAGAACCACATGGCCCTGCTCCGTCAGAACCTGAAAATACTCACCGGCATCCGGCACGTTCCACGGCCCGGGACCGAGAACGCGGTGACCGTGGGTTATCCTGTCCGAAGAGACGCCGGCAAAGCGAACGTCCACTGTATCCGGACCGAGCAGGCATAATATCCAGCGAATCGGGCGGCCGAAGGTGGCGTCGCCGTTTGCCCAGCGCATTTTCTTGGGAAAAGCCAGCCCGGAAACGAGCTCTGAAAGAATCCCGGGCAGAATGTCCACCGCGGCGCCGCCGCCGACCTGCTTGCGCAGCGCGGCATACGCCCCCTTGGGCGTTTCATGGGCGAACAATTCGGAGACATCCGCGCCGTGTCCGGCGGCAAAGCCCAAACCGGGCTTCTGAGGCCGGCCTTCGGCGTCAAAGGCGGCCTTCCAGGGCGGCCCGATGAACAATTCTTCGACCACGTCCTGCTTCCGGCTCATGGCCTCGCAGAACACGGTCATTCGGCGAGGCGTGGATGCGGTTTGGATTTCTGGCGCGGCAATCCGCGCCGCTTCCAGAGCCTGAGCCAGATTTACGGCCAATTGCTTTTCCAGGGAAAGCAGGAATCTGGATGGGATTTCCTCGGTGCCGATCTCCAATACAAACGCTGAACTGTTCATGATGCACCCCCGGAAAGCATTGGAAAGCCCAGTTCTTCACGCTGGGCCGCATACAACCGGGCGACCCGGGAGGCCAGCTTGCGGACGCGAGTGATGTATCCGGTGCGTTCGGTGATGGAAATGGCCCCGCGGGCATCCAGCATGTTGAACGTATGCGAGCATTTCAGGCAGTAGTCATAAGCCGGCCAGGGCTGTCCGGCTTCGCCCAGGCGCGTGCTTTCCGCCTCGTACATGTCGAAAAGTTGCGAGAGCATGGCGGCATCACTGAGTTCAAAGTTGTACCGGGAATGCTCCACTTCACCCTGATGATGGACCTGCCCGTAGGTGACGGCGCGGTTCCATTGCAGATCGTAGACCGATTCCTTTTCCTGGAGGTACATGGCCAGTCGCTCCAGGCCATAGGTGATCTCCACACTGACGGGTTTCAGGTCAATGCCGCCGACCTGCTGAAAATAGGTGAACTGCGTGACTTCCATCCCGTTCAACCAGACTTCCCAGCCCAGCCCCCAGGCGCCCAGGGTCGGCGATTCCCAGTCGTCCTCCACGAAACGGATGTCATGTTCGTCCGCGCGGATGCCCAGTGCGCCCAAGCTCTCCAGGTACATCTCCTGAATATTGTCCGGAGAGGGTTTCATGATCACCTGGAACTGGTAGTAGTGCTGCAGACGGTTCGGGTTTTCGCCGTACCGGCCGTCCGTGGGCCTGCGGGACGGTTCCACATACGCCACGTTCCACGGCTCCGGCCCGATCACCCGCAGGAAGGTGGCCGGATTGAAGGTTCCCGCCCCCACTTCCACATCGTAAGGCTGTTGAATGACGCACCCCCGCTGCCCCCAATACGTCTGCAGCGTGAAAATAATGTCTTGAAAGTACATGACGATTCCTGGCTAAAGTGTTGAGGATATATCCGAAGGAGAAGCGGCTGGACCGGACCCGGGCAACCCATCGCATGCCGCATGTCCGGACGGTTGCTCGAAAGCGGTAGGCATCACCTATCGTCCCTATGCCGCGACAAAACGCCCGTGGCTCCAGCGCAGGCCGAGATGGTGCCGTACATAGCCGTCCACAACCTGAAAAATTTCACCCCGCGTGGCCGCAGACATGGGAATCAGGACCCACTGGCCGGGTCGGCTGGTGGAAAGACTTCCCAAAATGACCTGGGTTTCCGGGCCGATTTCCAGATTACGACCCGCTCCGGGGACACATCGTGCGCAGCAAATTCGCCCTTTGTCCAGGGCCAGGGTCAACCGCTTTCCTGTTTGCTCCGGCTGTTCGCGGCCGCACACGGCGCAAGTTTCCAGCTCCGGCGCATAACCGTGATCAAAGCAGATCCTGGCTCGAAACAGTTGCAAAAATACCGGCGAAACATTCTCGGCCTGATCCAGGACCTCCAGGGTCTCCATCAGAAGTGCGTACACAACCGGAGCCTCTTCCGGCGTGATGCGCAGAGCCTGCAAGAAACTCAAACAATTCGCGGCCAGGCCGGTCCGGGCGGCATCCTGACGCAGACGGGGGAACATGCGCAGCAACGTCGCTTCTTCCAGGGTACAGCATCCCTTGGCCGGGAAAAAGCGAACCTTGAACAGCACGCTGTTCAAGGCATCGAGGCAACCGCAAAAACGGCGACGGCTTCGAGAACCGCCGAAGGCCATGGCCGTGGTCAAGCCGAATGTCGGCGAGAAGAAACGCACCCAGCAATCGATCTCCCGAAACCGCCCTACCTTGAATATCAAACCTTCGCCGGTCCACTCCTGCTGCACGCGAAGCCCTATTCAACTCGCTTGATTCTTGACGGCCAGTGACGGGTGACCGAACCGCAAAACCTGTCACCCGTCATCTTTTTCCTCAAGTCCGTCAGGGAAATCGCACCACCATCACCTCGCCGGACCGCGCGGACAAGGGCCAAGGCTTTCCGTCAAGGTACAGGGAGACGCCGCCGGCGTTGCCAAGTCGTAATTCCAGGTTGTTTGCAAAGGCAATCACGAATCGTTCGCCGGGCCGCAAAAATGCCTCTCGGGGACGGTTGGCGTCAGCCTGCGCTGAAAGCCAGCAGTTTTCATGAGCCCTGATCTCCAGGGTCTTTTCAACCCCGGCAGGGGCCATGACGGCCTGTTGCGGAGCGGCCGGACTCGCCGGTTCCGCGCTTTGCTCCGGCTCCGGACTTTGCACCGGTTCCGGTTCACGAGGTGCGGCTGGAGCGCTCTGCGGCGCCTCGGCCTGGACCGCGGGTGACGGATTCCCCTCCGGCATGGGGGACGAATTCTCGAGACCGTTGGCTACCTCGGAGTGCAGCTCGGGCAGGGTTTCGTCTTCCAGGGCTTCTCGGCCGGTTTCTTCGGTCAGGGATGGAAACGGAGAAGCCAGGGGAGCAGGTTCAAAACCCGCTTCGGGACTGAAGGCATCATCCCGGCTGTCCATATCGGACATCGGGCCTTCGCTGGGAAATTGTTCTTCGGAAGGCGCGAAAGCCGGCGGTGTGTCCGGAGCCTCGCTCTGGAATACCGACCGCAGATTGTCCTGAAAAAACCAGGCTGCTCCGGCACCGATAAAAACCAGCAAGAGCAGGACAATCAGATAACTGACGACCCGCGGCAATCCATGATTGACCGGCGGCAGTTTCTCGGTATCGGCCAAGGCCAGATCATCGTAGTCCAAATCATCCTCGGCAATATATATTCGGGCCAGGGCGTTTCCCATCTTGTCCGCGTCCATTCCCAGGAATTTGGCGTAATTCTTCACGAATCCCTTGGCGTACACGGGATGAGGCAGAGCATTTTCATTGCCCTCTTCAATGGCCTCCAGATTCATGCGACTGATCTTGGTTCTTTCCATGACCTCGGAAATTTCCAGACCCTGGCGCAGCCGCTCGTCTTTCAACATTTTACCCAATTCTTTCAAATTCATATTTGTCTCCCAAAAACCACGACAACCTGTATTCTGGTCGCGCAAGGCCCTTCAGGACGCCGACAGCTCGGGGTCGTCCGAAAGGCACGACCAAATGCAGTATCAATGGGTCTTGGCGCGATGTCGTGTTGGAATGGTTGGTTCGAATGATGCCGAAGTAATACTTTACCACCTGAAACCCGGTTTGCCTTGCAAATACATATTTGACGACAAAGATATCCGGGGATAAACCGCTCAATGCAAAGCGCAGTCCGCGAGGAACCAATATGGGTTCCGTGATGCAACAACACCCCGCAGAAGCGCCTTACTCCTAGAGGCGAATGTCAATCAAGGCTCGATTTCGCAGTCCCGCCATGTAATTTTCATAACGTTCTTCCAGCCGCGGTTCCATCAGGATCTCCCGAATCTGATCCTCGACAGCGGCCAGAGGCTTTATCTCTCCAGGCTCTTCATCCATCAGCTTGAGGATGGCTGCGCGATCTTGAATGCGTATGATGGAAGAGATCTCGCCTTTCCGGAGCGGTTGCAGGGCACTGCGCCAGTCCGCCGCCAGATCACGCCATGCCAGCAGGCCCATGTCGCCGCCCTGTTCCGCTCCCGGCCCTCGGGAATATTCCCGTGCCGCATCGGAAAACGTGATCGTACCGGCATTGAGTCTTGCCTGCACCTCTTCAGCCTCGGCGTGGGAAGCAAACAGAATCAGGCCCAGACGGACCTGCCGCTGCTGGGCAAAGTCATCCTTGTTGTTTTCGTAGTAGGCGCGAATCTCGTCCGAGGTGACAACCACCTTGCGCCGAATCATGAAACCCAGCAGACGATGCCGGAGCATTTCCTCGCGCAATCGACGTTCATACTGGTCCTTGGTCAATCCCTGGAGGGTCAGATATTCCAGGAACTGGCTTTCGCTCGCCCCCAACTGTTCGCGAATCTGACGGATCTGGGTCTGCACCTCCAGGTCCGTGACCTGCATCTCCAGACGCTCCGCTTCCTGCCGCATCAGCACTTCCTCGACCATCCTGTCCAGCAACTGCCGCTTGCCGTCCAGCAAAGCACGTCTTTCCTCGTCCTGAAGTTCGCGTCCCTGAAACTGCTCCACCACCGGACGAAATCGCTGATTCAGTTCAAAAAGCGTAATGACCTCACCATTGACCACCGCCACGATCCTGTCCACCACATTCCCGGCCAGAACCGGAGAGACGCAGAAAACAAATCCGATAATCGTCATCAAAGCCAATCTGCATATTGAAAAATGTCGCATATGATCCCATGAAAGTTTTAGAGATTTTAACAGCTCTTCGCCAGGCAGTGTCCTGCAGAACGTGCCGCTTAATGCCGCTCAATCCAACCACCTGACTCCGTGGTAAAAAAGCCCTATCCGGCAGTTTCTTCAAGAAGCTGCTGGTTGATTACGATATTTGCGGATGCGAGGGCATCAGCAAGCCACGCGTCGAAAGCCTGTTCCATTTTTCGTTCCACCAGTATCCGCTCCACCAAAGGGTAGGCCTGCGCGGGATCAATGATCCGCCCCTGGGTTCTCTCCAGAAGCACCAGGGCATAATGCCCCTCAGGTTCCCGCATCAGAATGCTCGTGGCCTGCTTCGGCTCCAGTTCGACGAGCAGAGCCTGCCAGTCCGTGGAAAGATTGTCTTCGCGCAGGTTATAAGTGTACACGCCGACCCTGTCGAATCGTTTCCCCAGAATGACAGGATCAGGTTCACTCGCGGACATTTCCAAAACCCTTTCCACGAGATCCCGATCCCGGCCATGGATAAAGAGAAACTCGACCCTGGGGTGAAGATAGAAGTCTCCAATATTGTTTCTGTAATAGGAGTCGACTTCCTGATAATCGATGGAAATGGATGGCCGCAGGACCTTTTGCAGTAGTTTCTCCTGACTCAGAGTGGCTTTGAGCTGCTCACGCCATCTGTCCAGATGAACATACTCCTCCACCAGTGTCTGCTCGAAGGCCCCTTCGGGGTAATCGGCCCGTACTTGCGCCTCCGAGGCGCCCAGTTCATTCTCGCTGACGGCCAGGCCGCGTTCTTCCAAAAACTGAGCCACAAGATACTGCACCACGATTTCCGACAGCACCGCCCCATACTCCTGGCGTAAACGACCCAGAGAGGAGGAATGCTGCGTGGTCCTTGCGAGATATTTCAAATCATGGACGGCTTCAAGCTGCGCCAGATAAACCGGCTGCCCGTTGATTCGAGCTACGACCCCGTCTTCCACCATAGGGGAAGAACACCCTGATCCGGCCAATACAACGGCCAGGGCAAGAAGAAAAGGGATTGAAAATGGGGTGATGCGCATGAAACTCATGAAGGCAAAGAGTGCGGTGACATCGCCAGATGGGAAAATTCGACAACAGCTTGACGCAAATGGGTACAATTAGCCGCCTTGTCGGCAAAGCGCAACTCCACTCGATTCGGGGGCAGGAATCGAACGCGGTCCTGGCGTTGCATCACCCAGGGCACGATGGACTGAAGAACATTCTGATCCGCGGAGTCGGACCAGGCTACGACCACTCTGCCCGGCGTCAGATCCGCCCTTGCCGCTTTGAGCGCCGACAAAAGCCGCTTCAGCTTGACCACTTCCACAAACGTCTCCAACTCCTCGGGAAAATTACCGAACCGGTCCCTGATTTCGCTTTCCACTTCCTGCGCCGCTTCATCCGTGGCCGCAGAGGACAAGGCCTTGTAGAAGTGCAGCCGATCCCGGGATTCAGGAATGTAATTCTCGGGAATATGGGCCGGAAACGAAACATTCATTTCCGTTTGCCGGTCGTCCCGAGGCGCCTCGCCCTTGAGACGGCTGACTTCGTTCTCCAACATTTCCAGGAACAGTTCCAGGCCGACCTTGGATATGGTTCCGGACTGGGATTCCCCGAGAATATTACCAGCGCCGCGCAGCCGCAGGTCTTCCATGGCCACGAAGAAACCGGCACCCAGATAGTCCATGTCCAGAATGACCTGCAAACGCTTGCGGGTGGATTCCGGCAACGCATCCAGCTTGTTGACCACGAAATAGGCGTAGGCCTGGCGCTCGCTGCGTCCCACCCGGCCCCGCAACTGATAGAGCTGGCCCAGACCGAACATCTGGGCCTGATCCACAATCAGCGTATTCGCCCTGGGAAAATCAAGGCCGGACTCGATGATCGCCGTGCAGACCAGGATATCCAGTTCACCGTGCCAGAACTGATGCATGCATTTCTCAAGCGCAGTAGGGGTCATCTGACCGTGGGCCCGTCCGATCCTGGCTTCCGGAGCCAGGGAACGGACGTACTCTTCAACCTGATCCAGGCCCTGCACCCGGTTGTGCACCCAGAAGACCTGTCCGCCCCGCTCCAGTTCCTGCGCCAGGGCCTGCCGGAGCATGTCCGCGTTACGCTCCAGCAGGTAAGTCTGCACCGGCTTGCGGTCCACAGGTGGAGTTTCAATGACGCTCAGGGAGCGGATCCCGGATAGGGAAAGCTGCAAGGTCCGGGGGATGGGCGTGGCCGTGAGCGTCAAAACATCGACGTTCTTGCGCAGTTTTTTCAATTTCTCCTTGTGCTTAACCCCGAATCGCTGTTCCTCGTCCAGGATCAACAAGCCCAGGTTCGGCAGGTTCACGTCGTCGGAAATCAGGCGATGCGTCCCAATCAGGATGTCCACCCGGCCGCGGGCCGCGGCTTCCAGAACCTGTTTCTGGCGGGGCTTGGGCACAAAACGGCTGAGCATGGCCACCTGCACGGGAAAGTGTTCCATGCGCATCCGGAAATTCTGGTAGTGCTGTTCCGCCAGGACCGTGGTCGGGCAGAGCAGGGCCACCTGCTTGCCGTCCATGACCGCACGGAATGCGGACCGCATGGCCACTTCGGTCTTGCCGAAGCCCACATCCCCGCAAACCAGGCGATCCATGGGCTGGGGCAGATCCATGTCCGTGAACACGTCGTCAATGGCCCTGGACTGGTCCGGCGTTTCCTCGAACCCGAAGGAAGCTTCAAAGTCCCGGTACATCTCGTTCATGGGGCTGTAGGCATAGCCCTTGGCAATGCGCCGGTAGGCATAGATTTCCACGAGGTCCTGGGCAATCTTTTCAATGGCCTTGCGCGCCCGCTCCTTGGTCTTGGTCCACTGCCCGCCGCCCAGCCGGTCCAGAACCGGAGAATTTCCTTCCGGACCTTTATAGCGCTGCACGAGGTTCAAGCGGTCCACTGGCAGGTACAGCTTGTCTTCCCCAGCATACTCCACCAGCAGGTAGTCATTGGCCGCGTCGCCAATCCGCACCCGGTGCAGCCCGCCGAACCGTCCCAGGCCGTAATCCCGGTGCACCAACAGATCGCCCGTGGTCAACTCGTCAAAGGAATCCAGCCCGGCGAATCCCTTCTTGCGCAACTGCCTGGCCGGACCTTTTTTCTCATCCGGCTGCAACACGTCCTCGGCCAGGATCAACATGCCGTTCCACTCCAGGTCCATGCCGGTCCGCAACGGAGAGCGTATCAGCGAGATCTCTTTGCCGTCCGTGGAGAATTCCTGGTTGAAGGCAATACCTTCCTCATCCAGCCGCTTGCCGAAACGGGCTCGGGAATGGTCGGAATGAAAGGAGATGAGCACCTGGGGCCGCTCCTCCCGCCATGTGCGCAGGGACTGCATCAGGGTGCTCCAGGGCCGCTGGCGGGCGTCGGGTCTCCAGAACAGGTCCTGGAATGAGGCGTGATTTTTTTCCGGGAGGTCGACACCTTGTTTATCCACGCCGATCAGCAGATCCTCAAAGATGATCTGCCGCCGGTTGTGCCAGGCCAGCCTGGCCGAGGAAGCCGGTTGGATCAGGCTGGACCGCAGCCAGCGACTGTCCGCCTCGCAATTGTTCTGCCGAGCCACGTCTTCGAGATGGGTCTGCCAGGCCCATTCCCCTTCCTCCAGCCGCGGCCGCAGCTGGGATGATCCGCACAGTAAAAAAACCGTATTCTCGGGCACCCACTGATTCAGCGTCGAATATTTGTCATAGTAGATTCCCGGCGCCAAAAATCCGTCGCCCCGCTCCAGAGCCTGTTGCAACCCGGCATGACCGCGACTGGTCACTTCCCCGGTGGCGTCGAGACGCTGCCAGCAGGCATGGGCCTTGTCCCGGATCTGGTCCGCCAGCAAAGCCGGAGCGACCGGCAGGATGATTGCATCGGGGATGTCGCGAATGGAACGCTGCCGAAGCGGTTCGAACAGGCGCATGCTTTCCAGGTTTTCCCCGAAAAATTCCATCCGCAGCGGCGCGTCGTACCCCGGAGGAAATACATCCAGAATGTCTCCGCGTCGGGCCATTTCACCGACATCCGCAACCATGGACGACCGGCGATAGCCCCAGGTCACGAGCTGCTCCAGGATGACGTCCGGAGAAAGTTCCTCCCCCTGGCTCAGGTGCAGAAAGGAATTTTCAACAACATCCCTGGGAGGCCATTTTGGCAAGAAGTTTTCCACGCCGGTTATCAGGCCAAACGGTCGGGACGCATTATGGAGAGCGAACAGGGCCAACCACCGCTGGCTCCAGGCTTCCGCGTCGGCTTGCAAGGGATCTTCCGGCGGATAGGCCGGCAACGAAAACCAGCGCCGCTTCCAGAACAATTCCTCCTCGTCCCGTGAGAACAAGCGCACCAGGGCCTGCATGTCCGGCATATGCCTGGAATCCGGCAAGACAAGCACCACGTTGATCCCCCGGTTCAGCAAGGCCTCGGCCAGGTAAGCCTGGGTCGCCGGACCGCTTTTATGGACGTACAGGGCCTCCTGGCGACCTCGCAAAAAATCTTGAATATCTTTGGTCAAATACACGAAAAAATTTCCTTACACGATAAAGATGCGAAGAGACTGCCGCACCATTTGGCTCCATTAGAAGTCAGCCATGCGCCGAAATAAGTTGCAAAAATCCTGCAGATCATTAAAACAGGCTCGGAAGCGCATGAAGTGCCCTTGAAACGTGGTTGAAACATTTCACCCCGGGCACTCATCCTGTTTTCATCCCTGCTCGACACATGCGGTTCATGACCGGCGGGTTCGCCTTGTTCCCGCCTCATGTTCAGCAAACGTCCCTTGTACGCACGGCCGTGGCTGGATGACGGCTAACCCGATCAAGGCACGCCAGCTCAGCGTTACGAGCAGCGACCTTTCCCGAAAACAACCCGAACAGCTGACCCAAAGAACTGAACCAGCCGACCAAACGGAGGATATCTGACGAATGGCCTATCACTTCGAACACTCCGCACCGATTTCCATGGATGAACATGTGAAGATTCTTGGGGACGATGAATTGTTGGATTTTTGGGAAGAGAGTCAATACCTGGACGGCTTTCTCCAGGAAAACGAGATCCAGATTACCCAGACCATGGGAAACTGCGAGCGGTTGATTCTTCAGGAGCTGCAGCTGCGCTTTTGCCAGCGAGAACAACCCCAGCGCGTAAACGCTGTGCGCTGATTCATCGATACTCTTCGCATCAACGAGAGTCATAACCTTCAAAAACCCTTCGCGCAAATTCCTTGAGAGTTTGCGCGAAGGGTTTTTCAATATTTTTCCCCGGTGCAAGTGCGGCACGTCTTGCCATAATACCGCTAAAAGACACGGAAGATCTGTTTGATCAGGTTTTGGTGCACGCCTGCTTTCAACTTCAACCGACCTGCGAGGCATTGGCTACGCGGCCGATGCAGTGATACTCCAGTTCGTATCTGCGCAGGAACTCGGCTCCATACAGATTGCGGCCATCGAAGATGACGGGTTGCTTCAGGGTTTTCTTGATCCGTCCAAAATCCGGGTTCCGGAACTGATTCCATTCCGTAGCCACGGCCAGGACATCCGCCCCCTCCAGCACATCATACTGCGCCGGATGAATGCTGACCAGCGAGTTTTCGGTCAAGGCTTCCTTGGCCTTGTCTCCGGCAGCCGGATCAAATGCCTGGACCCGCATTCCCGCGGCGGTCAACTCGGCGATGAGTTCCAGGGCCGGAGCCTCTCGGATGTCGTCGGTGTTCGGCTTGAATGCGATTCCCCACAGAGCGAGGGTCTTGCCCTCAATACCGCCGCGATCCGCGAAATAGGCCGTGATCTTGTCCACCAGCAGGCGCTTCTGGCGCATGTTCAAGCCGTCCACGGCCTTCAGCACGCTGGGCTCGTACCCGTTGGACACTGCCGTGTCGATCAGGGCGCGGACATCCTTCGGAAAGCAGGAGCCGCCGTACCCGAGGCCGGGATAGATGAAATGGCGACCGATGCGCTGATCCGAACCGATGCCCTGGCGCACGTCGTTCACATCCGCGCCCACCCGTTCGCAGATGTTGGCGATTTCGTTGATGAAGGAAATCTTCGTGGCCAGCATGCAGTTGGCGGCATACTTGGTCATCTCCGAACTGCGCACGCCCATGACGATCATTTTGTCCCGGCTGCGGGCAAAGGGCGCGTACAACGCCTTGAGCAGTTCGGCCACGCGCACGTTGTCGGTGCCAACCACCACCCGGTCCGGCTTCATGAAATCGTTGATCGCGTCGCCCTCTTTCAGGAATTCCGGATTGGAAACCACGTCGAACTCGATGTTTACGCCCCGGGCCTCCTGCTCTTCCAGGATCAATGCCCGGACCTTGTCCGCCGTGCCCACCGGAACCGTGGACTTGTTCACCACGACTTTGTAATCCGTCATGTTTTTGCCAACATCCCGAGCCACCTGGTGCACGTAACATAAATCGCAGCTTCCGTCAGGCTTGGATGGAGTCCCGACGCAGATCATCACGAAAAGGGACGACTCCAGCCCCTCGTTCAGATCCGTGGTGAATCGCAGCCGCCCCTGCTCCGCGTTGCGCTGCACGATTTCCTCCAGACCCGGCTCGAAAATGTGAATGCTGCCCCGGTTCAAGGCCTCGACGATCTCTTGATTGACATCCACACAGACGACGTTGTTGCCCATTTCAGCAAAACAGGCCGCGGTCACCAAGCCCACATATCCTGTCCCTACAATGCACAAATTCATGATACCACTCTCTCCTTGAAAGGTTCACGCCACGATCCGCGACAAGATGCTGAAATCCACTCATTGCAGCAGGCATTTTAAAAACGGTTAAACCGGCAGGAACTTGCTCTTGGATGGTAAACCGCCCGCTCCGCTCAAGGCTCCATCAGCCTGCTGATGCGTGTCTTCTTACCCCTCCCCAACTTCGGACACAACCCCCGCGTGTGACGCAAACCTGGATTTTCACATGAATAAACCCAGGAGATCAATTCCTCAAAATGATGAGCCGGGAATCAGCTTACCCTCGTAATGAGCATGCATAAATTGATTGATCAAAATACAGCGCAACCATACTTGATAAGCACCAAGGTCGATGGTAGCCAGGAAGGCATGTTTGAATGAAACAATCCGGAGCCGGGGAAGGAAGCGAACCTGTTCTCTTTCTTTTAAACCGGGTAACTATTCAGCATATTTTGAAGTACACAGGGTTGGTCCGGCTTGCCTTGATTTTGCGGTCTCGCATGTTTGACTGCCAGGATTCGTTCATCGAACCATTGCCAAGCACTTGAAGCTCCAAATGTTGTTTATTCACGCAATGGTTTGATGTTACGAAGCCGGCGAAGGAGTCTGCGAGGCCGCAAAATCAAGGCAAGCAGGGCCTCAGCTGAGTAGTTACGAAACCGGAGCATATTTCACTGGAGACCTAAGCCTATGCAAATAGTCGTGCTGGACGGAAAGACCGTCAACCCCGGCGATAATCCATGGACGCCCCTGGAGGCTCTTGGCGAACTGACGGTACATGACCGTACCTCGCCTGCCGACGTCCGCCACCGGGCAGGTTCCGCCGAGATCGTTTTGACCAACAAGACCCCGTTGACCAGGGATATTCTGGCCCAGCTCGACAAGCTGCGCTTCATTGCCGTCATGGCCACGGGGTATGACGTCGTCGATCTGGAAGCCGCCTCGGAACGTGGCATTCCTGTATCCAACGTTCCCAGTTACGGGGCCAAGTCCGTAGCCCAGTTCGTGCTGGCCCTGATTCTGGAACATTGTCACCAGATCGCCCTGCACGATCAGGCGGTCAAATCCGGGGAATGGTCCCGGGCCGAGGACTTCTGCTTCTGGAAGACGCCGCAGATCGAGCTTTCCGGATTGAAAATGGGCATCATCGGATTCGGCAAGACCGGACGCCGAGTGGCCGAATTGGCCCATGCCCTGGGCATGGACATCATCGTCTACACGCCGCGAATCAGGGATACCCCGTCCTACAAACCCTTTGCCTGGAAAAGCCTGGAAGAGGTTTTCGCCGAGGCGGACGTGGTCAGCCTGCATTGCCCGCTGAAGCCGGACAATGCCGGCTTTGTGGACAAGAACCTTTTGGCCTTGATGAAAAAGTCCGCCTTCTTCATCAACACCGCCCGGGGAGCCCTGGTCAACGAGCCGGATCTGGCCGAAGCGCTGAACACCGGCATGCTGGCCGGAGCCGCCCTGGATGTTGTTGCCGAGGAGCCGATCCGGAAAGACAATCCCCTGCTCAAGGCCAAAAACTGCATCATCACGCCGCATATCGCCTGGGCCAGTCTGGATTCCCGAAAACGCCTTCTGGGAGCCGTTGCGGAAAACATCAAGGCCTTCCTGGCCGGCCGGCCCACCAATGTTGTGAACATGGTCAATGATTTTTCCGGAACCACTTATGAAAAATGAACCGCCCGCATCGCTTAAGGCGCAGGACGCCAAGAAGAGATTTTTTGGCTTCCACTGGAAAAATTCGGAAGCCAAAAGGCTTCATGCCTATTGCGATATCTTGTCTCCCGTCAGGGAGAGGCACCTTTTTGAAAGCAGCTTGTCCCTGCTTTCAAAAAATGTTCCCTTGGCGACCTTTGCACCTTGAGCGACCAACGGGAGCGAGCGGTTTTGATAATAATTTTAAATTCTCGTTGTAACTGAAATCGAATCAGCCACAGCGTGCGCTTTCCGAGAGGATGCCATGTATAGACTCGCCTTGCTGCGCCACGGCCAGAGCACCTGGAACCATGAAAACAGGTTTACCGGCTGGACCGATGTCGATCTGACCGAGCTCGGCCGTCAGGAAGCCGAAACCGCGGCCCGCCTCTTTCAAGAGGAAGGTTTTACCTTCGACGTCTGCTTCACGTCCGTTTTAAAACGTGCCGTGCGAACCCTGTGGATCGTCCAGGATGCGCTGGACCTGCTCTGGCTTCCGGTGCACAAAACTTGGCGGTTGAACGAACGTCACTACGGCGCGCTGCAAGGATTGAACAAGGCTGAGATGACCGCCAAGTACGGCGAAGCGCAGGTCTTTGAGTGGCGGCGCAGCTTCGAAGTCACCCCGCCGGCCCTGGAACTCGACGATCCGCGTCATCCGCGCTACGATCGACGATACGGCGAAACTCCCACCGAGGACCTTCCGGCCACCGAAAGCCTGAAGCTGACCATTGACCGGGTCCTGCCCTACTGGCATGCGAATCTGGCCCCGGAAATCAGGACCGGCCGCAGGATTCTCGTCTGCGCCCACGGCAATAGTTTGCGTGGGCTGGTCAAGTTCTTGGACAATATCTCGGAGCAAGAAATCAGCAACCTGAACATCCCCACCGGCATCCCGCTGATCTATGAACTCGATCAGGACCTGCGCCCCCTGCGCAGCTACTATCTGGGCGACCAGAATGCGGTGAACGCCTCCATCCAGGCCGTGGCCGATCAGGCCAAAACAAAAGCATAAGGAGATTGCCCATGTCCGATCCAATTCGCGTCTATGCCCTGAGCACCTGCATCCATTGCAAACGAGCCAAGGAATTTCTGGACCAGTGCGGCGTAAAATACGATTGCAAGCATGTGGACTGGATGACCGGTCAGGAACGTACGGACACGCTGGCCGAAATGAAACAATACAACCCGGCCCAGAGCTTTCCGACCATTCTCATAGGGGACACGGTCATCGTCGGCTTCAAGAAGGAAGAAATCGAAAAAGCCCTGGGCAAAGAACCCTCCGAAGGCAAGGAGCCGTCCGAATCATGACCCCGGAAGAACTCCACGCCACGCTGCGCAAGATCCAGGAGCCCAAAGGCTATTTCTTCAACAAGGACCAGGAAATGGTCATGGAGCTGATGCAGTCCCTGCTGACCAACAAGGACCGCTACGGCTACATGGCCTGCCCCTGCCGCCTGCCCGCCGGAGAAAAGGAACAGGACAAGGACATCCTCTGCCCTTGCGTCTACCGGGTGCCGGACGTCAAGGAATACGGCAGCTGCTACTGCGGCCTTTACGTTTCAGAGGAATGGAACGAGGACAAGATTCCCCACGAGTACGTGCCGGAACGGCGGGAACCCCGATTTTAGCAAATTTGAACCGCCCGCTTCCGTTGGCCGCTTGAGGCGCAGTGGACGCCAAGAAGAGACATCACCCCGGCAGGGGTGAGGCATCCTTTTGGAAAGCAGCTCTTTCCCTGCTTTCCAAAATATTTCCTTGGCGTCCTCTGCGCCTTAAGCGAAGCGAGCGGTTCATTTTTCAGCCAGTACGCTTGAGCTGAATAAGTTTTTTAACGGACTGTTAAGCCCATCACCAAGGATTGCCATGTCCCTCCGCGCTCTGGCCCAGGAACTCTACACGCTGGAAAAAGAAACGGAACAACTGCGTCGCGAATTCGAAACCGCGCCGCCTGAGTTGCGCCAAGCCATCGAATTGAAGCTGCTCCAGGTCACCGGGGAGCGCGACAAGCTGCGGGCGATTCTTCAGGCCAAGAAGGAACGGGATATCTAGCCCTTCATGCGTTTCTCCGTCATCATCCCCAGCCGCGGCACCCGGCCCAAAGCCTTGGCCCAGGCTATCGCCAGCGTCCAGTTATCCGTCAGCCACGCAGCGGACTTTCTTGATCCAAACGAGGTGGAAATTCTGGTAGGCTTTGACGGAGTGCGGGGATAGCGGGTCGTCTCCGCGTCTAACATCCATTATTTCGACCTCCCCCTGGATAAAAATTGGGGTAACGGCTTGCGCAACACTCTCTTGCGTCGTGCAAAGGGTGAAAAAGTTATTTTTCTGGATGACGACAACGTCCTGACACCCATCGCCTTCTTGACCTACCTCAAGCACATGGGCTGCGAGATGCTCATTGCGCGCATCGATACCACCCGGGCCTTTGATCAGCCATTTCTTCCGGTGGACCTGCCGGGTAAATCCCTGGTCCGCCAGGGCAACATCGATCCGCTCTGTCTCTGCCTGTCCCGGGAGCTGGTCTGCGTGCGTTGCAGAGGGTGGGAATCCAAAGCGGGATATGAAGCGGACTTTCTGAACATATTACATTTTGGCGTCGGGCACGCTCTGTGCAAAAGGCGAGTGACATCGTCGGAATCTATGATGCGGGTCATGGTCTTGACACCGAAGGATGTAACTTTCGTCAGATCAAATTGAACCAGACAGGTCAGAAGTCCAAAGCAGGTTGGTGATCCACCCGAATCTGCATTTCCATGTCGAACACGTAACAACTCATGCCGTTTTCACAGCCTCAACAAGCATCCCTGGTCTGGTATGGGGCCTCATTCTTCGTGGATGCCCTTTCCGGAAATGGTTGGCGAACGACCACGCACCGTCAATATCAACCGGCAGCAGTTTCCTGGCGTGATCTTTTCCAGAACCTGCCGGACGTCCCAGACGTGCTGGTCCTGGCCGACTACAGCGGCCCCCCGCCCCTGCTCGATCCGCATACCTGTCCCTGCCTGACCGTTTTCTACAGTGTGGATTCGCACATCCACTCCTGGCACCCGCTGTACGCCCAGGCTTTTGATCTCTGCCTGGTCAGTCTGAAAGATCACCTGCCCCGCTTTGCCGGCAGGTTTCTGGACATGCAGCGCGTCTTATGGTCGCCGCCCTTTGTCCGGGACGATCTCCGGGCTCCATCCAAAGAGCAGATCTGGGATGCCCTCTTCGTGGGCAAGGTCGACGCGCACCTGACGCCCAGGCGGCATGCGGCCCTCCACGCACTGAAGGAGCAACTTCCAGGGCTCCAGGTCGGCCGGGGCAACTTCAGCGAGCTGTTTCCCCAGGGCAAGGTCATCCTCAATTTCTGCGACCTGGACGACCTGAATTTCCGCGTCTTCGAAGCCCTGGCCTGCGGCAGCGCCCTGCTCACCCCAAGCATTGGTCATGGCCAGGACGATCTGTTCCGCCACGGCGAGGACCTCTGGCTCTACAACCAGTCCGCCGACGGTAGCGACGTCACGGACCTGCTTCGCCAGCTCCGCCGCCTCCTGTCCGAGGATGCACTCCGTGAGCATCTCGCCCATAGTGGCCAGACCAAAATCAACGCCGCGCACCGGGCCGGCCATAGGGCCGCGACCTTTACCCGGTGGTTGGGCGAGTACGACTGGATCTCCATGATCTCCAGACGCCTGCGCTCAGCCCCGGCCATCCACCGCGACATCCTCAGGCCGTTGTATCTGCACTTCAGCGATTCCTTGCCTCCCGGACATGCACTGCGGCAGGCCTATTACCATGCCGCCGAGAAGAACGGGCTCATTTAGTGCAACCCTCTTGTATCGTCTCAACAGGTAACCACATGGGCATGTTCGACACCCGGCCCACAGGAGACTGAACCGATGCTTCAAACAACCGCTGGGCGCACCGCACCCCATCTGTTCTGGAACCGACTGCCCGTCCCGGTGCAAGACAACCTCTTGCTGGGCAGCGTGGGCAAGCTGCACCTGATCACCATGGCCGAGCAGGCCCTCAATCAAGCGCTTTCAGGAACTTCAGCCCAGGCCTCCTTTTGCGCCTCACTGGGCGTGGACATGCTGCTGGCGGCCTGGGAAGAGGATCCGTTGGACGGTCAACTTGCCGGGCAACTAATGATGCTTCAGGAAAAAATTCCCGGCCTCCCCGAGCATTTGCTTGCCGTATTCGATTATGTGGCCAGGATGTGGCGACAGCCGGAACAAAACGCCTACTATGCGCGTTTGATCAATCGTCGAGACACCTCAAAGCTGCTTCATTTTCTTGAGCAGATGCTCGGCAAGGACCAGGAGAATCTCTTCTGGTGGCAACAGGCGCTCGCGGTGGGGCCCTACGAACAGGAATGGGAATGGATCGATGACTGCATGAACCGTCATTGGCCCGCGGCCATGCCCATGCTGGGTCAACGCATCCGTGCCGAACTGCGCATGTTGCGGGGGCTCCCGGTCACGAACGAGATGCTCGACATAGCCAAGGAAATAGCCATGTCCAAGGCATGTGGGCATCGGCTGCTGGGCGATCTGGCCTATACCGAAGGAAGACGCGAACAGGCGCTCCATCATTGGCGGCAAACCCTGCGCCTGCGTCCATGGCAGACCGGCCTCATCCTGAAGATGCACGATGTCCTGCAAGGCGTGGACAGTAAAAAAAAAGTGCTTCCGGGAAAAACGGCAGTCTTGCTGTACACATACAACAAGGCCGAGGAACTCGCCGTTACTCTGGACACTCTCCATAAATCCGATTTGCACGGCGCCAAGGTAGTGGTCCTGGACAATGCCAGTTCGGATCAAACTCCTGATCTGCTTCAAAGTTGGATAGAGAGACTCGGTCCGGAACGCTTTCAGGTGATCTCTCTGCCCGTGAACATCGGCGCCCCGGCGGCCCGGAACTGGCTGATGCACCTTCCTGAGTGCGACAAGGCGGATTGGCTCGTCTACCTGGACGACGACGTCAGCCTGCCGGAAGACTGGCTGGAGCGGCTTGGCGCGGCCCAAGCGGCCTACCCCGAGGCCGGGGTCTGGGGCTGCAAGGTAGTGGACTTTCATAACCCGGCCGCCATCCAGAGCGCGGATCTGCACGTACGCGAATTGAAGTCCACGGACCGCCCGGACGCTTCGGAAAGCTGGACCTCCTTCAGGCTGTCCAACCTGCACCATCAGGTTCTGGACCAGGGTCAGTTCAGCTATCTGCGGCCCTGCTCCTCGGTCACCGGCTGCTGCCACCTCTTTTCCCGGGACGTGTTGCTGGAATGCGGCGACTTTGACCTGCGCTTCTCGCCATCGCAATTCGACGACCTGGATCACGATCTGCGGCTGTGCCTGAACGACCGTCCGGCGATCTATACCGGCCACCTCGAAATCGGACACCTGAAGCGCACCGGACGGGCGACCCTGAACAATGCCAAGCAATACGGCAGCGCCATGGCCAACGAGTACAAGCTGCACCACAAGTACGCTTCGGACCAGGTGGAACAAATCGCCTCCCTGGACCGGAATGCGACCCGGGAAGACCTGCTGGCCAAGGTCCGGACCATGAAAGAACACGGCGAACTGCAGGAATGGATGTGAACCTATGCCCCACCACCATGTCGCCCATCTGATTCTCGGCGCCGGCCCCACCGGTTTGGGCGCGGCCCAACGCCTCCGGGAACTGGGCGTCACGGACTACCTGATCCTGGAAAAAGGCGCCCATCCCGGCGGCCTCTCGGCCAGTTTCCGCGACGACCACGGCTTCACCTGGGACATCGGCGGCCATGTGGTCTTTTCCCACTACGAGTATTTCGACCGTCTGCTGGACGACCTCCTGGGTCGGGACTACCTGGCACACCAGCGCAAGGCCATGATCCGCATTGCCGGAGCCTGGGTTCCCTACCCGTTCCAGAACAACATCCGCCATCTTCCGCCGGACCTGCAATGGCAATGCATCGAAGGATTGCTCAGCCTGAAAGACACAGCGCCGACCTCCGGGACTCCCGCCCATTTCCACGACTGGATCCTTCAGGTCTTTGGCAACGGCATCGCCGATCTGTTCCTCTTTCCCTACAACTTCAAGGTCTGGGCTCATCCGCCGGAAACCATGGCCTGGAACTGGATCGGGGAACGGGTCAGCGTGGTGGACCTGCGCCGCGTTCTGAAGAACGTCGTCTTTCAACAGGACGACGTGTCCTGGGGACCGAACAATCTGTTCCGCTTCCCCCTGTACGGCGGCACCGGGGAAATCTTCTCCCGCCTGGCCCGCCGCCATGCGGACCACCTCCGTCTCAACGCGAAGGTCACCAGGATCGACGCCACAGCAAGGATGGTCACCTGCGCCGACGGAAGCGCCATCACCTACGACAATCTGCTGAACACCGCCCCCCTGGACTGGCTGGTCCTGACCGCTCTGCGCACAGGGAGCGGTCCTCCCGAACCAGTCCGTGCCGCGGCCCGGAATCTGAAGCACAACGGAGTGCATATCCTGGGCGTCGGTCTGGACGGAACACGGGAGGACGACACCTGCTGGATGTACTTTCCGGAATACTCCAACCCCTTCTATCGGGTCACCAACTTCCACAACTACTCTCCCAACAACACGGGCCGCCCCGGCGAACAGCGCGCCCTGATGGCCGAGGTTTCCTTTTCCGGACACAAGCCCGTGGACGGCGCGGCCTTGTTGCACGAGACCATCTCCGGACTGGAGGACGTGGAACTGATGCGGAAGGATGACGCCCATCGCATCGTTTCCACCTGGGAACACGCAGAGGACTACGGCTACCCGATCCCCTGCCTGGACCGGGACGCGGCCCTGAACGTAATCCAGCCCTGGCTGGAATCCCTGGGCATCTATTCCCGGGGACGCTTCGGCGGCTGGAAATACGAGGTGGGGAACATGGACCACTCGGTGATGCAGGGCGTGGAATGGGCGGAACGGATGGTCCTTCAACGTCCGGAGGCCACCTACTCCCTGCCCCGGACCTCATGATGCGGGTCCCTCTGCTGTCCATCGTCATCCCGGTCAGCGACCAGTGGCCCTTGACCCGGCAATGCCTGCACAGCCTGCGATCCGCCACCCCCGGTGACTTCTTCGAAGTGATCGTGGTGGACAATGCCTCGCGGGATGCCACCCTGGAGGCTTGCTCTCCCTTGGGTCATGAACTGTTCGGGGAGCGATTCACCTGCCTGCGCCAGGACATGAACCTGGGCTTTGGACCGGCCTGCAATCTGGCCGCGCATAAAGCCCAAGGCGAACTGCTGTTTTTTCTGAACAACGACACCGTACCCAGTCCCCGCTGGTTCGAGCCTCTTCGCGAAGCCTTGGCCGCGGAGCCGGATCTGGGCGCGGTGGGACCGCTGCTGATCTATCCCCACACCCAACGCCGCGTCGAAAACCTTACGGAAGCGGAGGGGACATCGCAAATCAGTTCCGAAAGCCCTCGCATCCAGCACCTGGGAATCGCATTTTGCCTGCAAAAGCGCCCCCATCATCTCTATGAGCACTTTCCCACCCTGCACCCCCTGGTCAGGAAACAGCGCCGAGTCCTGGCCCTGACCGGCGCGGCTCTGCTTCTGCCGCGCACTCTGTTTCTATCCCTTGGCGGTTTTTTTCCCGGCTACGTCAACGGCTACGAAGACCTGGAACTCTGCGCCCGCATCCGCCAGCAGGGTCTGGGCCTGCAGTGCGTTCCGGAGAGTGCGATTATTCACTACTCCAGCCAGACCCCCGGCCGCTTCGACCGCGATCAGGCCAACGCCGGCCTGCTCCACGAACGCTGCGCCGCGCTGATCACCCCGGACCTACACCGCCAACTCGCCCGGGACGGCCTGAAACTGGACCTGACCCCATGGCTGCTGCCCCATGCCTCCCTGCCGGATGAGGATTGCGAACGTCTCGCCCCCCACGCCCGATCCCCCTTGCCCACCCTGCTCGACCTGCTGGAAGCCCATCCGCTCTGGAGCGCCGGGTACGAAGCCGCTGGTCGTCTTTTGCAAGAGAAGTCAGCCTGGACCCAGGCTTTAGAAATTCGCCTGCGCCAAGCCAACCTCCGCCCCTCCCTCGCCGCCTACACGCATCTGTTGCGGGCCGCGCTGAAAAGCGGAGAAAAGGATCTGGCCGCTGAAACGCAAAGCAAGATCACCATCATCAACCGCATTCTCGCCGAACCCCATGCCCTGCGCAAAAAAGCCGCGCAAATGGCAAATCAGGCCCGGATGCTGGGGGAGGACGACCTGGAACGGCTATATCGCGAGGCCTGCACGCCAGATCATTGACGACACAGTGACCAAATTCAGCTTACGATAATCGGCATCGCGCATTTCCCTGGGCTCATGGAAAGCACAGGCAAAGACTCCCCTTTCATCCGTGGTTCATTTTCCGGTACACTTTACAGTCTCAACCTATTTTACTTAGACTTCATGCCAAGTCCTCCAGAAAAAACTCATTGATCCTATACATCAAATCGGGCGAAATTCCTATGCAAACAATTGAATTCCAAACACGTATCGACAATAACGGACATATTGTTTTGCCGAAAAAATATCATTTTGCGTTCGGAAAAGAAGCAAAACTCCTCGTCTTGTTGCCGGATTTTCCGACACAAGAAACTCGAAAGCGACAACCGGGAAGTGCCAAAGGAATTCTCAAAATTTTGGCTGAAGACTCTGAACATCTCGATAATTTCAAAGACTACATGCCATGAACTTGCTCCTGGACACCCAGGCCCTGCTTTGGTTTCTGTTGGACGATCTCAGGCTGAGTCAAAAAGGGCGAGAGTTGATGATGCGCGCCGAGAGGACGGTTTTTGTCAGTCCCGCCAGTCTTTGGGAGATAGCCATCAAGATAAGTCTGGGAAAATACACCCTCCCAGAACCTTTTGAACACTTTTGGAACAGGCAACTACAAGAAAACGCACTGACCCTTTTGCCCATAACCCTGAACCACACATCGCGAATCATCAACCTGCCTTTTCACCACAAAGACCCGTTTGACCGTTTACTCATTGCTCAGTCTTTAGAGGAACAAGTCCCCATCGTGAGCAGCGATGCCATCTTTGATGCGTACGGTGTACATCGCTTGTGGTGAAGTGCTTGCCATGGAAGAATCGTCCCCCGTGATCCCCGTGCACCCTGTGGTTCAAACTTTTCATGCCAACCTCTGGAACTGCGCTTCCTCGGGCATACAGCACTTCATTCAAATGCCCAGAAGAAATATCCCTGGCTGTCCATATGGGAACGTATCCGGATCACAAATCAAGCAGACTGAAACATGAGACTGGACTCATCGCAAGTTGCAAGAATTTTGAAAATAGTTGCCGAACATGCCGGAAGCGACAGCCGCGTCTCCGTCTACGGCTCACGACTTGACGACAGAGCCAGAGGGGGCGACATTGATCTTTTCATTGAAACCGCGGCTCCCATGCCACGCTGGGAACAGGCTCGCATGCTGGCCGCTCTCGAGGACGAACTTGGCCTGCCGGTTGACATCCTCGTGAAGTGCGTTCATGCCCCGGACACTCCCTTTGAATCCATGGCCAGATCCCGGGCCGTGGTCCTGAACCAGGCTGAACAATGAACCACTTGCTTGAAGAATCCCAACGCCATCTGGGAGAATTGCTGACCGCCGTGGAGCGGTGCATCTATTTTCTCGAAGGCGCCCGCTCCAGGGTTTCCTGGCCCTTGACCGGTGACGAACTCTCCGCCCGCAACAAGGATCTCGACCTGTTCACCAACCTCTCTGCGGTCAACGAGCGGTACGCCAAACTCCAGGACACCCTGGGCACGGCCATGCGCCATGCCGCCCTGCTGGCAGGTGAGCCCACGGAGAATTTTCTGCGTGTGCTTGCGTTCTTCGAGAAAAACAGGGTCCTCGAATCCGTGAAGGACTGGCAGGCCATGCGCGCCCTGCGCAACCTTGCCGCCCACGAATACGGCACAAATTATGCCATCACAGCGGAACACTTCAACGCGATAAACTCCAGCACCCCGGTGCTGTACCGAATGGCCGCCCAATTTTCCCGTTTTTGCGCGAACAATCTGGCTGTCACGCCATCAACCTCCGACTTTTCCAGAGACGTCGAAGGCATCCTGCAGGCATGGATTGAGAGATAAGCCGAAGAACCGACACTCGAAAGGAATTTACCAGGAACTTGTTTCCCAGGGAACATTTCTTTCATCTGTGCCAATCTGCGTAATCTGTGGATAAAATAATCTTTTGCTGCTCTGAGCTGAGTAGCACAAAAAATGGAACACCCGAGTAAATTCATGCCGCCGCAACCGACCATCCGAGACAACATCTCCTGGCTGCACCGTTTCCAGGGCTATTTCGATCCCGCCCATGCCGTCTGGGCCGCGCAAAAACTCCTGGAGAGTCTGGAGCCGTCCCAGGATCCCCAGTCTGCCGCCCGCGTCGATTTGGCCGCCGGATTGTTGCGCCAGGCCATGGTGTTGAACCCTTGCGATCCCAATGTCCGCGGATTGCTGTTGCAGCTTCTGCCCATGGCCGGGTCATCTCCGGACTTTCAGGCCTGGTTCAATACCCTGCCTGACGACGCGACCGGATTGACCATGGAGCAGGCCCATCCGTTCATCGAGCAGTGCGGAGACGACCCGTCGCACCTGGAGCAAATTCTGACAACCTCCGGCGAGCCCCTGCTCCATTTTCTGGGGCTGAAAAAATTTTGGCAATGGGGGGAGAAGGAGCGGTTCGAGAGGTGGACCGAGCGGTTCACCCAAGGTCCGTATGGCAAGGCTACGGCTCCGCTACTGGCCTGGGCGACGTGGAAATCCGGAGATGAGCACCGGACCCGCGAACTGCTGAACAAGGGGCCGGAGAGTTTTCTCAGCCTGAACCTGCGCGCTGAATTGGCTCTGCACGAAGGCGAAGCAGACACGGCCAGAATGCACTGGCTGCGCTCCCTGGCCTGGGAGCCGCACCAGCCGCACCTGCGCTACCGCCTCTGTGAGCTGGATCAGCCCGCTCCGGATATGGCTCTGGTGGACAAAAACAAGGTGCACATCGGTTTCTATACCTTCAACAAGCTGGAAACCACCCTGCGCACCCTGGAAAGCCTCCTGGCCTCGCACATCGGCCCGGCCCAAATCACCCTGCTCAACAACGGCTCCACGACCTTCCCGCCGGAAGATCTGGACAGAGCGGTTCAGACTCTGGCCCAGGGCCGCCCCGTGAACGTGATCCATCTGCCCGTGAACATCGGCGCCCCGGCGGCCCGCAACTGGCTGTTCACCCTCCCGGAAACCCGTCAGGCCGACTACCTAGCCTACCTGGACGACGACGTGCTCCTGCCCGAGGACTGGCTGGCCTGCTACCTCCAGGATTTTCAGCTCTTCCCCAAAGCCGTGGTCGTGGGCCCAAAGGGCGTCAACCCCGGTGACATCCGAACCATCCAATACGTGTATCGCTATTTCCAGGAAACCGGCGACAAGACCATCCGCTTCACCAACAACGCCCCCCTGTTCATGGACCTCGGCCAGTTTGACTACCGCCGGCCCTGCCTGTCGGTCATGGGCTGCTGCCATCTTTTTGACCTGAAAAAGTGGGAACGACTGGGCCTCCCGGGCTTCGACGTCCGCTTTTCCCCTTCCCAGGTGGACGACCTGGAACACGACATCCAGATCTGGAAGGCCGGAGGGCAGGCCGTGTATGATGGACGGGTGGAGATGGTCAGTTCCTGCCACGATCAACGCCGCGCCCCCCAGGACGCGGCATGGAACGCCCATATACTGGGCAACCATATCAAGATGGAGCACAAATTCACGGAACGCGAACTGGCGGAGATTGATCGGGATTCACGTGGGGCGGATCAGGCTTTTTGGCGGGACATGATAAGCAATGACGGGAACCTCTTGAACAGGGCTTACGGATGATATGATTATTCAAGCCCCTCGGCTTTTGCCGCGGACAGCAGGCGAGAATCCCAGGCCGAGAAGAGAACACCTGAGGTTACTTGATCACGCAAACTCATCGCGGAGGCAAGATGGATGGAGTCGAAACCCCTCAAGGCGTGTTTTTCCGCAAGCTCTCCGGCCTGTGCGACCAAGCTGAAGTCGAGGGTGAGCACCACATAGCGGCCCCAGTCCCTTTCCAGAGCAAGCTTGATTTGCTGAAAGTCTTCCAAACTGAATGCCTGTTCACGGGTTCTCCTGGCAAAAGCAGCCCGCGCCTCGGCATAGGCAACAATGGATGTTGCGCAGTACGATGCGGATTCCACAAGCAATGCGACTTCTTCGGAGCCCTCTTCCTCGACATAGAGTTTTACGAGGCTGCTGGTGTCCAGATAGAGGAACATGTCACCGCCTATCCTCGACGACAGCATCGGCGACCCCTTTGCCCTTGATCTGGACACGATCCTGGAGAGCTTGCGGGCTGCCGCCGCCCCAGCTCGCTTTGCCGTCCAGGACCATCTGACGAACGGCGTTCTCGGTGTCGGACATGCCAAAAGGCGTGATCTTGGCAATCTGTTTCTTGCGATCCGTAAGGATGATCTCCTGACCGCTTTTCAACAATTCAACGTAATGCCCCATGTTTTCCTTGAACTGGCGTATGCCTACTGCTACCATGCCAAAACTCCTCAAATTCTTGCCCAACTGGTGATCGCAACTTGTAGAACATAAATATACAGCATTGAGACCACATGCGTCAATAATGTGTCCTCATTTTAAACTATCCAAGACAATGCCCAATCCCTGCCACCAGAATACGACATTATGGACAATTTGCAAATTTGATTTGCAAATTGTCCAAACAAATGATATCAAATTCCATAAGTCGATATCCAAGGTGGCGAAATGACCTATATCAAACGGGACATGGAAGAGTATCTGATCTCCATGTCCAAAAAATTTCCGGTGGTTACCCTGACCGGGCCAAGGCAGTCCGGCAAATCGACTCTGGCCCGAAAAGTGTTTCCGGAAAAACACTACGTCTCTTGCGAAGACCCGGACATACTGCTCTTTGCCCGACAGGATCCGCGCGGTTTCTTGAAGACTTATGAAAACGCGGTCATTGACGAGGCCCAGAAGGTTCCCGAGATCTTTTCCTATATCCAGACCGTGGTGGATCAACGGGATCAGCCGGGGCAATTCATCCTCACCGGCTCCAGTGACTTTTTGCTCTTTGAAAAGATCAGTCAGTCTCTTGCCGGAAGAACCGCCGTGCTCAGACTTCTTCCTTTTTCCCTGGGCGAAATATCCCCATCCCATCCTCGCGAAGATTATGAGGACTATCTGTTCACCGGCTTTTATCCGCGGATATACAAGATGGGCATCCCGGCGCAGGACTTTTATCCCGGCTATGTCCAGACCTATGTTGAGCGAGATGTGCGGACGCTAAAAAATATCTCCGATCTTGGGCAATTCCAGCTTTTTCTCAAATTGTGCGCGGGCAGGACCGGGCAGCTCCTGAACATGTCCGCTCTGGCCAATGAGTGCGGTATATCGCATACCACGGTAAAATCGTGGATATCCCTGCTGGAAGCCGGCTACATTGTTTTTCTGCTCCGCCCGTATCATCAAAATTTCGGCAAAAGACTGGTCAAGATGCCCAAGCTGTATTTTTATGATCCGGGCCTTGCGACATATCTCCTGGAAATCCAAAGCCCGGAACAGCTCCACACCCATTACCTGAAAGGCGCCTTGTTCGAATCCCTGGTAATCGTCGAGTTGATCAAGAAACGGTACAACCAGGGCAAGCAGATGAATTGCTACTTTTGGAGAGATAAAACCGGAAATGAGGTAGACTGCCTCATTGACCGGGGAGCTTCGCAGATCCCTCTGGAAATCAAGGCCGGTCGAACAGTATCCCCGGACTTCTTCAAGGGATTGGAGTATTACGTTAAACTTGCTGGGGATTCCGCGGCCAGGCCCTGTGTCGTGTATGGCGGCAACGCAAACCAGAACAGGAGCAATGCCGATGTGATTTCATGGAACAAGATCGAGGACTTGCTGTCTTGATGACACAAAACCAACCCCGGAGCACGACATGAACCTGCCGCAATCGGAAAACCAGTATGTGGAATTCAAATCCGAAAAGGTTGCCGCCAAGGACCTGACCGAGGAAATCGTGGCCTTTGCCAATGGCGAGGGCGGAGAAATCTGGCTGGGGGTGGAGGACGACGGGCAAGTGTCCGGCCTCTCCCGCACGTATGAAGCAGACGTCATGAACATCTGCCGCGGTGCCGTCAGGCCCCCCTTGACCCCGGAATACACCGAGTTCGTTGTTGACGCCAAAACAGTGGCCCGGATCATTATCCCCAAGGGTCCGGACCGTCCCTACGCCACATCCCGCGACCGCTATCTGGTCCGGGTCGGCTCCACCAAACGAATAGCCTCCCGTGAGGAGCTGATCCGCCTTTTCCAGGCCTCGGGCTTTTTTCACTACGATCTGGTCCCCCTGGACCAGGCCCGCACGGCTCACCTGGATCATTCGGCCATTGAGGAATATTTTTCCCGGTACCGGATCAGTTTCAGCGGGGAAAGTGAAGAAGAAAAAACACGCCTGCTCGCCGCCAGCGACATCACCGACGCAAACGCCAAACCCACCGTGGGAGGGCTGTTGGTCTTCGGCATCAACCCGGAAAGCATCCTGCACCAGGCCGGGATCGCCTTTGCCCACTTCAAGGGCTTGGAACTGGAATCGGACCTCTTGGACAAGAAGATCTTCGGCGGCAGCCTGCCGCGCCAGGTGGACAACGCCCTGGCCGCCATCAAGGCCAACATCCCCATTGGTTCAACCATCACCGGCACCCGCCGGATGGACGCCCCCCACTATCCGGACAAGGTCTTCCGGGAACTGCTGGTCAATGCCGTGGTCCATCGCAACTACAGCATCATCGGCTCCCAAATCCGGGTCTTGCTCTTTGCGGACCGGATCGAATTTCTGAGCCCCGGACGGCTGCCAAACACCGTGACCATCGAAAAGCTTTCCGTCGGCACCAGCTTCGCCCGCAACCCGCTTCTGGTCCGGCTGATGGGAAACCTGGGCTACATGGACCGGCTGGGGCGCGGATTGCCCATGGTCTGCCAGGAGCCCGGGAAATTGAACAAGTCGGTCACGTTTGAGGAGGCAGGGGAGGTGTTTCGCGTGGTTTTGGAAATGTAACTCAATTTCAATCAAGCCAATGTAAAACCACATAACCGTTACATCAAAAATTACTAATAAATCCAATAAAATAAACCTGATTACGCAAATCAACCATTTCTGACGTCTACAGCCATCTGGCTAAATTTGCTAATAATATTTTGACCATTGACCAGTCTCTCAAGAAAAGATGAACTTGGATCCTGAAGAGCGTGCCATAATCGAAAAAAACCGACATATTGCATTGGGCTCTGCCGAATAGGTCTTTCATATCGACCAAGAACATCATATCTGCTGTTTATATCCAGCGCCCTTGCGATGACTGTTCGCAAATCCGTTTCAGTGCTTTTATTCTGAATGGCCTGCTTGAGAACATGTGGGATATAACAAGATAAATAGTCGTTAAACAATGAATCCCCCAGAACAATTTTCTTGTTCCCCTTGGCTTTTTCATAAAACAATTCAACGCATCTCAAATAATCTAAATAATGTTGCACCGTGTAGAATCTGTTCGACAAAGACTCATCCCTCTTAACCCAGTGATACACAACATCCGGAATCCACGTCACCCTGGAAATGTGAAAAAAAAGGTGTATCAAAAAAGTTATATCTTCAGCCGTCCGCATGTTTTCTTCATTGTAAATCCCGAGTCTTTGAAGCATCCTGGTCGGAAACAACCAGGTCCAGTGCGCGCAGACAAACGGATTTGTCCCGAACTGGTGCGCCGCCTCACTAGGTTTGCAAATCTCAGGGAATCTCGGGGGACGAAATTCATGATACAATATCGATCCGTCCCCGGCATGCTCAACATGGCAAGCCCGCACAATGGCATTATGCTGCTTGTACGCCTTGTAGCGAAGCTCCAAAGAGTTCTCCGGCAGCAAATCATCCGGATCGGCAAAGCACAATGTCTCCCCCTTGGCTGCACGAATACCGTTATTTCTTGCAGCACCCGCCCCAAGATTCGTGGAATGCTTCAGAAGCTTGAAGCGCGTATCGCTTGAAGCGATGCCCTCGACGATCGCGGCGCTATCATCGGTGGAGGCGTCATCGATGAAAAGCGCCTCGAAATCATACAGAGATTGTCGCTGAAGACAGTTTACAAAGCGAGAAATATGGCTCTGCGCATTGTAAAGTGGAATGACTATTGATATGTATGGCATAAAATGTACATATAAAAATTTATTAGTATACATTGGAATTTGAGCAATAAGTGCATTTTGCACCAAACAGTAGCCAGTGATATGTGGCTAAAAAAACAACAGCTGCAGGTTTTAGTCTAAATATTTTTCACAACTTACATACATTTTGCAGTGAAATCATACATTTCCTCCATAACTTAAATATTCAGCTAAGATTTTTTTTATCAAACAATGATCTAATAGACAACTCTTGACGAATACTATATTATATTGCATTTCGTATTCAAAATCTCTTGCTATTGGAACAAAATCATTTAATATTAAGTATTTCATTATATCGTAAGAAAGCCATTCGTCTTTCCAGTTTTGAAAATACTCTACCTCAATATAAATACATGCAAATTGATGCAAAAAAGGTTGCATGCTTTCTAGTACTTCTCTTTGTGCTCCTTCCACATCAATCCATGCAGAAAAAGAACCGCTTATTTTTTTTGTTTCAATAAAATCAGACAATTTACGAGAAGGAACTTTTATTATATCATATTCACCTCCGTAACTTCTTTTATGAATAGAATGATAACCACGTTTTTTAGAATATTCTATCTGATTAATTTTTTTCAATACATGAAAATCTATCATTCCATTAATATTTGAAATGGCTGAATTAATATATTGTATTTTTTTGTAATTTTCAACTATACTATTTTTAAATTTTTCATAAACATAAGCCTAGGTTGAGCGATTACGATACATTCGCACTACAGTTCTGATTGCATAACATATTGTTTTTGTTTATAATTCTCTCCATTCAGGTCACTGCAAATATGCACCCCATGGGTGGAGGAGAATATGTCCAGAAACAATCACAACAAGGCTCATATCGTGAAAAAAGTTGAGGCCACCAACGAGACCTTGACCAGCCGGGCCGGCATCAATTTGTTCACGAGGTATCTGCATGCAATCCAGATCATCCCCTTGATTGAACTACTCTTCGGGAGAGTCCGCAAAAATTCAAAAGGGGCGTCCATCGTCGAGTTGTTCACTCAAATTTTGTGCTGGCACTTTGATGGTACCTGCCGTCATTTGTCATCCTTTGACACGCTGGCCAAAGACCCAGGATATGCGGCCAGCATTGAAATGGACCATAAACATATGGTTTCTTCGCATGCCATCAAAAGGTTTTTCAACTCGATCCCGTTACGTTTTTCGTCCATGTTTCGGATGCTGCTGATGCGCCTTTTTGTTTGGAGGCTGAACATCAGCAAGCCGGAACTGATCATCCTCAATATCGACGCCATGGTCATGGACAATAATGATGCTCCCAAGCGCGAAGGCGTCGAGCCGACTTATAAGAAAGTATGTGGTTTCGCACCATTGCAGATGACCTGGGGCAGGTTCATCATCGACGCTATATTTCGCAGTGGGAAGAAACACTCCAACCACGGCAACGATACCGCCAAAATGATCCACCGCGCGGTCAAGCTGATCCGGAGCAAATATTGCCAGGACGTGCCGATCATTGTTCGAATGGACTCCGGATATTGCGACCAGAAACTGTTCGCCGAAATGGAACGTCTCCAGATCGGATATATCTGCGGCGGCCGGTTTTTGCCTGATGTGAAAAGCTACATTAGTTCATTGCCCCAGAAAGCCTTTGATCGCCACTACGGCAAGACCGAGGAGGACATCTGGGAATACTGCGAATTCGGCGACCATCGCTCAACGTGGAAGCGTTTCCGCCGGGCCATCTTTTGGCGTCCACTACTGGAAGAGAAACGCTTTCTTCTCCCAGGAGCACGACCAGGAACCATGATCTACACCAATCTGGGCATGGGCCAAGCCATTGACGAACAACTCAAAAAATCCGGATATGAATACTTGACCAAGTCAGAAGAGATCATCAGCTCATATCACCAACGCGGAACGGACGAACTGGTCCATCGCTGCCTGAAGGATTTCGGTTTTGAACAGCTCCCCTTCAAGAACTTTGCTCCCAACGCGGCCATGTACTACACAATGCTTCTGGGGTTCTTTCTTTTCGAAACGTTCAAAGAGGACGTCAGTAATCCGGTGGTGTCCATATCCGCTACTCCGACCACCCTGCGCCGCAAGCTGGTGGATATAGCCGGGAAGATTGTCAGGACCGCGAAACAGGTCAAGCTTAAGGTGAGCGTTGCCGTCATGGAGGCTTTGAATTTCAAAGAACTCTGGGAGCGTTGCGCTAAGGCACCGCTTTTACTCTGGACTTAATCCTGAGCTTGGTCCTAGGGTTGATGGAAAGACAGAAGTATTGCGCCCAAAAAACGTTAAAGTGCCAATAAATTTGTTAAAAATTGCTGAAAAATTGAAAAATTAAGTCTACCTTCTCAGCAACATCGATAATTATCCTGATGCAAAGTCAAAACTTAACCTCAAATCGGCCCGAGTGGCTTGCGTGAATATTGAATCGATCAATTCAGG
>NZ_FMXO01000014.1 GCF_900104215.1 Desulfonatronum thiosulfatophilum
CCTAGGTTGAGCGATTACGATACATTCGCACTACAGTTCTGATTGCATAACATATTGTTTTTGTTTATAATTCTCTCCATTCAGGTCACTGCAAATATGCACCCCATGGGTGGAGGAGAATATGTCCAGAAACAATCACAACAAGGCTCATATCGTGAAAAAAGTTGAGGCCACCAACGAGACCTTGACCAGCCGGGCCGGCATCAATTTGTTCACGAGGTATCTGCATGCAATCCAGATCATCCCCTTGATTGAACTACTCTTCGGGAGAGTCCGCAAAAATTCAAAAGGGGCGTCCATCGTCGAGTTGTTCACTCAAATTTTGTGCTGGCACTTTGATGGTACCTGCCGTCATTTGTCATCCTTTGACACGCTGGCCAAAGACCCAGGATATGCGGCCAGCATTGAAATGGACCATAAACATATGGTTTCTTCGCATGCCATCAAAAGGTTTTTCAACTCGATCCCGTTACGTTTTTCGTCCATGTTTCGGATGCTGCTGATGCGCCTTTTTGTTTGGAGGCTGAACATCAGCAAGCCGGAACTGATCATCCTCAATATCGACGCCATGGTCATGGACAATAATGATGCTCCCAAGCGCGAAGGCGTCGAGCCGACTTATAAGAAAGTATGTGGTTTCGCACCATTGCAGATGACCTGGGGCAGGTTCATCATCGACGCTATATTTCGCAGTGGGAAGAAACACTCCAACCACGGCAACGATACCGCCAAAATGATCCACCGCGCGGTCAAGCTGATCCGGAGCAAATATTGCCAGGACGTGCCGATCATTGTTCGAATGGACTCCGGATATTGCGACCAGAAACTGTTCGCCGAAATGGAACGTCTCCAGATCGGATATATCTGCGGCGGCCGGTTTTTGCCTGATGTGAAAAGCTACATTAGTTCATTGCCCCAGAAAGCCTTTGATCGCCACTACGGCAAGACCGAGGAGGACATCTGGGAATACTGCGAATTCGGCGACCATCGCTCAACGTGGAAGCGTTTCCGCCGGGCCATCTTTTGGCGTCCACTACTGGAAGAGAAACGCTTTCTTCTCCCAGGAGCACGACCAGGAACCATGATCTACACCAATCTGGGCATGGGCCAAGCCATTGACGAACAACTCAAAAAATCCGGATATGAATACTTGACCAAGTCAGAAGAGATCATCAGCTCATATCACCAACGCGGAACGGACGAACTGGTCCATCGCTGCCTGAAGGATTTCGGTTTTGAACAGCTCCCCTTCAAGAACTTTGCTCCCAACGCGGCCATGTACTACACAATGCTTCTGGGGTTCTTTCTTTTCGAAACGTTCAAAGAGGACGTCAGTAATCCGGTGGTGTCCATATCCGCTACTCCGACCACCCTGCGCCGCAAGCTGGTGGATATAGCCGGGAAGATTGTCAGGACCGCGAAACAGGTCAAGCTTAAGGTGAGCGTTGCCGTCATGGAGGCTTTGAATTTCAAAGAACTCTGGGAGCGTTGCGCTAAGGCACCGCTTTTACTCTGGACTTAATCCTGAGCTTGGTCCTAGGGTTGATGGAAAGACAGAAGTATTGCGCCCAAAAAACGTTAAAGTGCCAATAAATTTGTTAAAAATTGCTGAAAAATTGAAAAATTAAGTCTACCTTCTCAGCAACATCGATAATTATCCTGATGCAAAGTCAAAACTTAACCTCAAATCGGCCCGAGTGGCTTGCGTGAATATTGAATCGATCAATTCAGGATAAGGATTTGCTTCAAATGCAAAAATTTTTCCTTCTGGTTGAATTTCGCTTATAATTTTAGAAAATGTTGCTTGGTGCGCACCGATTTCAAAATATACTTTTGGATTTAATATTCTATTAATGTCTATGAAAAATTTTTCTAAAATCTTTGTAGAGAGCTTTCTTTGCTTTTCATCGTTTATATTATATTTAATTGCTTGATTTAAAATATTCAATTCATAATAACGAAATAAAATATCAATATTTAAAACGTCAATAATTTTTATCCATTTTTAAAAATCCTTTTCATTTAATGAGTAAATATATGTAAAAATCATTTAGATCTACGTAAAATTTCATCATAAATACGTCTGCAATTATGGCCGTCACAAAACGTAAAGAAAGCATCTGCACGACTTATATATGGCTCCTGAAGAACACAACCTTGGCTCAGGGTTTCGCTAAGCCACTCCTCCAAGGCTTCAAGGGTGTTCAACACAGGGCCAAGGCCATGTTCTTTGTAGCTGAAATAACCCTGTGTTCTGCGACTAGAAAAGGGACCCGGCATTTCCGGAAACTGATAATACGCCACAGGTCGGCCGATGTATGCCATGTCGAATACGATCGAGGAATAGTCAGTCACGATCATTGAGCTGCTCACCATAAGATCTTGCACAGATTTTACATCTGTCCAGCTTAAAAAAGAAAAGGCTTCAGAGCGTTGAAACAAATGTAAAAAACGCACCACTTCGGGATGCGGCAAGAAGAGAAGTCGGTAGCCATGGTTTCGGGTTATGCGTGCCAAGGTCCGACTGCTTGTTACCTTATTCCAATGATGAAAGAAATCACTTTCCTGAAAAGCCTTAACTTCACCCTGATTTACCCCGGGGAGATGTGCTTCTGTGCGGCGAAGATGTTCCCTCCATGTTGGGCAGATCAAGATGGTTCGACTTGGTTTCCGAGTTTGAGATTTTTGAAGCAGGGTGTCGTGGCGGGGGAAACCAGTAAGAACTAGTTCCCGCGCTGAAAACTTGTAGCGTCCGATCAACATGGATTCATACTCTTGCTGCGTGCTAGTAACGATACAGTCCAAGTTGAATTCGTTTAGCCAGCCTGAAATATCCTCTTTCGTGATCCCATGTTGTAAAAAAGCTATTTTATACCTGGGCAACCCAAATAAGGCCTTGGTTCCCATTGGGTCGGTAACGGGCAAATCCACGTGAGAAGAAATGAGCCACTGAGTCCGAGACAGGGCTGCAAAGTGCTCATTGCTTCGGTATGCCAACAAAGGAAAACCTTCTCGTTCAAGACGGCCCCAGTCCTTGGATTTACGGTCTAGCACAAAGTAGACAGGTTGCTTCGGATAATGCTCACGCAGCCATCGACAAAAATGCTCGGCATTGTCATCCGCCTTGTGAACCCGGTCCATGAGAATCCAGCAGTTGTCATATACGGTTGCTTCCGGGGCTTTTCCCAATGCAAGCCAGGTATTTTGCTGCGCGGATAATGCAGACATCGGCAGGAAAAAAAACTGCCGAAGCATATCCGCATTGAATTTATCAAAAATGCGGTCTCGGCAGAAAATGCCAGTACGTTGACCATCGATTTCGAGCCAGGCATCGGAACATCCACTCAAGGGAAGCCAACATCGGTATTCATGACTGAGAACCGTACCTCCAAGTTGATGGACAATTCGTTTACTCCAAGTAATAGATATTTCGTGCTCGCAGTCACAGAAACGATAAATTGCTTCATCGGTGGACCAGTGCGACAATTGCACCTCTCTCCCATCGGCACTGATGTCTGTTGCCACGGGCGGAGAGAAGTTAAAACGAGCGCCTTTAAATGCCTTCAACATAGCAATGCGTGTTCGCAATTCAAGTACGGGAAGGTTTGAAAGCAATATCTGACGCACTTCAATATGTCGGAAAAGCAATCGCATCAGCTCAAAAAAAGATTCCCGCTGAGTACTCGACAGTGGGCATTCGGAAAGACCTTCCAGCAGGCGTGTCATGTACCAATGACTTTCATAAATAATAAGATTCTGAATGAATTCCGGAACGGAGTTCAATGTGCGTTGATATTGCTGTACTAAATTTAAAAAACCAAACAGGATCTGATCGTGATATTTCTCAGATTTGGCCCATCCTCCCTCTACCAATCCGGCTCCTGCACCTCTCCTGCGGTAATAATAGTGGGCATCCTTGAGAAAGGCGACGCGAAAATCCCCAGTGTGCAAGAGATATAAATTGAGAAAATGTGCATCTTCAAAGGTCGGACGGATTCGTTCGTCTATCTTCAGCATAGATTGCTTTATCAGACGGCTGGAAATAAAGCAGGAACTAAGAGAAAGCTGAATGTTGTCCGGTTCGTCGAGAAGGTTGGAAATATGTGTCTTGGCAAACTTATAATTGAGACCGTGGCAGTCTACCGCTTGCCTGACAGCATCGAAGTAAAAAATCAGGTTGCAGGCAATGACTGGTCCATCAAATTGCGTCTCATTCAAAAAATCATGCACAATTTGAAAATATAAAGGAGACACGAAATCATCGGCATCAATAAAAGTGACCCATTGGCCACTTGCTAACTCCAAGCCGCGGTTTCGTGCCAGGGCAGGACCACTGTTCTCTTGACGGAGTAACATGATGTTCCGAGGAAATCGAACAACCCAGTTATGAATGATATCGGCTGTTTCATCGGTCGAACCATCATCTATCAAAACAATCTGAATATTGGTTTCAAAGTCAAGAGATTGTTTTGTCAAGCTATCAAGAAGAGTCTCAATCCATGGTTCTGCGTTGTATACAGCAGTGACAACACTGAATAAAAATTTACAGCAACCACCAAAAGATGGTAAATGCTCATCAATTTTTATTGAAATAAGGCTATGCATGTCATTATAATTCATATTAAGTTTAGTGCTCAAGAAAAATGCTTCGCCTTATCAAAATATTGTGCTGCTTTTTCAATCATCCCTTTTTGAGAAAAATGTTCTGCTATTCTCAAAAAAGATTTTTTTTGACATGAATCATTATTAACATTTAACCTGCACTGCAGTATATTTTTGATAGGGAGCAAGTATTCTGAATATGAAAAAATTGATTTAGACTCATTAAAGACTTTTAATGCTTCTATATTTTTGTTGCATTTCATCAAAAGCACTATTATTGCCCAAACATGAAACTCCATATCTTTCATGTGCACGTGTTCACCTTCTTTAAATCGATGCAAATATTTAAGTGATTCAAGCTGGTGATATTCAATTTTCTTTGCCAAAAAATCAATTGCTACATCATTGTTACTCAAAAAAGTGTTTATGGATTCTTCGCTTGTACCAGGATAAAGAAATAAAGGTTTATCAAAAATAGACCCTGCCAGTGTGACTATCGCTTGCGCAGCTCGATTTGAAGCTTCACCGTCAGTATAGGCATATATCTCTTCAACAGCTTTTTTCCTTCTCTTTTTCTGATCACATGGATCAGACAAGGCTAATTCAATTGCATTAAAAAGATCATCGGGATGATCACAGTTGACTCCTATATCAGCATGTTCCCAAAATCTAAGCCCGTGTTCAACATCACGACGGTACCAAGGCGCATTTAAAACAACCACGGGGCGATCTGTGGAAGCAAACTCAAATAAAGTAGATGAGTTATCACAGACGTAAATGTCTGCACGTTCCATGACATCTTCAAAATTTTTCACAACCTCAATTCCATACATTTCATAAATTGGTGCTAATTGATTAATAATTCTTGGGTGGCCATGGCCTAAAATTTTCCATTTTTTTTGTTGAGAAAGATTCTTTACTGCTACTCTAAAGTAAGGAAAAGAAGATTTGGTTTCCGGCATGGAAGGCCTTTCAAAATGAAATGATATCGCAACAACAGGCATTCGATTTGAAGGGTAAAAAAATGATTTGTGCCACTTGTCTAGCAAAGGACAACCAACAATAACTTTTTTTGCAAAAGGATATCTCATTCGGAAAATATTAGATAATCTATGACTAGGCAATATATCAAGTACAACATTTTTTCTCTCAAAGTTATAAAACTGTGAGCCTATATACGTTTGACCTGCTCCGTGTTCAACATAGAAAATTGGTCTTCTTAGATCAGTTAGAAAATCCACCTTATAAAATGTAGAGATGACAATTGGTTTTTCGGGTACATCATTATCGATATTTAGATCTGAAAAAGAATTCGCAATTGATATATCCTTAACAAGAGATATACCACGAAAGTCATGTAGTTTATCATAACTTGTTATCACATAAAAGAACCCCTTAAAGTCATCAGGAATTTTATGCCAAATTGGTGCTAGATGATCAAAATGATGACGTTCCCATGCAAGAAAATCAATTTTCATGGCATAAATATCCTTAAAATTTTTAATAAAAGATGTTAATTTTATTTCGTGAATCCAAAATATTTTTAACTTTATCAAGTTGTGTTATAACTTCTTGATCATTATGATCGATTTTTAAAGATTTTGAAAGAAATTTTATAGAATTATGATAATCATTCAGCATTATGTAGAGACTAGAAATTATTTTCATTAAATCAATATTATTTTCATCAAAGTGATGAAGCCCATGATATAAATACAACGATATATAATAATCTTTTTTTTCGAAGTACTTGCGTGCCTGCTCATTTAAAATACACTCCGCTTTATGTTTATCTATGATATTTATATTTTTTGATAAATCAATAAATTCAATTTTAGAAGATACAAAACTTAAATAATCACTTATAATATTACTTGGCTTTATAGACATGATAAAAGTGAATATGTTGTAATGTAAAATGAAATCAGACATATATTCTTGCAATAAACTCATTCTTTGAGAAATTATACTATAATTTTCATATCCTGGTGAATATTGTCTATAAAATTGATCCACATCCTGAAAAGCATACAACTCTAGAAATCTATCAATAATTTTTACAAAAACCTGTTGCTTTGAATATTTTTTATTGAGTTTAAAATACCTAACAATTTCTTCTAGACCTAATCCTGAAATAATATTTTTGGTAATTTGAGATTCATGTATGAAATTTGTTTTTATAGGATTTTTAATTCCAGTGATGTTATCGTTATGTATCCTGATGAAATTTAGAAATTTATCAACATATTTGCATGAATACTTATTCGAAAGAGCCACCCTACTCCAGAACTCCATATCATGAGCACGTGGAAATTGAGAATCATAACCTCCAAGTTCATCGTATATTCTTTTTCTAACAAGCGTTCCTGGATTAGGGAGCGGGTTTTTTGTCAGAAATCTTATGATCATTTCATAATTATTATTATACCATTCATAATGCGTATATTTATTTACAATGTATCCATTCGTATCAACGCAATAATGATTTGAGTACAATATATCAATGTCATGTAATTTATTCAACATGCCAACATATTCACATAGTAAATTTTTATGGATAATATCGTCACTATCAAGCCATAGTATAAATTCACCCTTGGATTCAGAAATGCATTGATTTCTCGTATTTGGAGCTCCACTATGAATTTTTTGTTTATATTTAATTTTATTGTTGTCTATTTTTTTTAGCAATGTTTCTGTTTTGTCTGTAGATCCATCGTCAACAATAATAACTTCAAATTTTTGATATGTCTGATTTAAAGCTGAATATACGGCATCGAGTATAAAATGCCCCCTATTGTATGTGGGTATACATATAGAGATAAATGGATTTGTATAAATATCTGTTATTAATTTACTTATCTCATTATTTATTGAAAAGTCATATTTTTTTTTATTCATTTTAATTAGTATTTCATCATCACCTGCAAAAGGCTTCCATATTGATAAAAATTTGTCGTAATCAGGATGTTTAACACGCAAGCGAGCATGAGATTCTTTCTGTTTGGCCCTCTTCTGCTCAAAATGCTCCTGATTTTTTGCGTAGTCATGTAGAATGACAGGAACAGGACTATAGATCTGCTTTCGCAGATCAGGTTCGACTTCAATTAGCCTTCTGGAAAGATCAACACCACCGCCACCAAAACGGATTTCATCATCCCACCCGCCAACCTTGAAAAAATGCCGCGCAGAATAGGAAGTGTTACCTTCCAGGTCAGCGTAGATGGGAAATGGTTTAGGACCTAAATAGTAATGTTTGGCTATTTGATTTAGCGGATTATTGGTCTTTGGCTGATATACCCCGCGAACTGCAATGACATCATATTTATCATGCGCATCAAGATGTGCCTGGACGATATTTCCAGCAGGAATTCCGTCATCTTCCAGAAAAAACAGGATCGGGGCCTTGGCAAATACGGCTCCGATATTGCGGGCCAGGTAGGCTCCGGTATTAGTATTCAGTCGTATATAGGTATCAATATATGTTTTCAGCTCATCAAATTCTCCCAGCTTTCCACCGTTATCTACAAAGATCAGCTCGAAATTCTGATCGCGCTGTTTTTCCAAAATCTGGAAATTTTTGATGGTGTCCGGGTGGAGCCGCCAAGAGATGACGATAATAGATATAGTTGGCTTATCAATTTTATTAATTTGAGAGACTGATTCAAAATATTGGCTATAAATCTCTGATTTCTTTTCCCAGCCTATCTCTTCAACGTGCTGCAATAATTTACGATGATCGAACTCTTTGGATGAATTTATTGGATATAAAGACTCATGCGATATAGACTTTAAATCAGAATCAGCAGGTTGATAACCTGGAAGATACTTTGGCAGGGGGATGTCGGCAAGACATCCGCATGCTTCAAAAGGGCATATTACAGGTTTGTTCAGCTCACTGAGTTTTATGTCAGGATTAAATATATTTATGCCATTTTTTTTGTTTTTTCGAAAACAAACAGCAGGTGCAACGTTGCCATGCTCATCAATTGACATCATATTTTCCCCGGCGTGGCAGATCATTTCTTTATACTTATTCAAGCCTTTAGAAATGACATCATTACTTGTAAAGTATGTTCTTTTTTTGTTGTTTGTGATATTGTCAATTGTTTCATGTAAAATACTTTTCGATTCTGATTCATTATAAAAACTACTTAACCATGCCAAGTCTGCTTCAGTGTACCCTTTATCAGGGATGTTGCCGAAATTTTCCCTGACAAGTTTGATATCTATGCTTAAATAGGTAGAATTATATTTTTTAAAAGCTTCATATAAAGCTTTAACATCTTGCATATATTTAGGGTCTGCGATTAAGCGAAGGCTTGAATTGATTCTGTGCTCTGCGAGATATTTTGCATTTGCAATAAACTTGTCCGGCTTGGCATATTCGAAATGATAAGATAGCCCAAAATTAATTTTAGATTTGTCGATTATCTCAGACGAGACAATTTTTTTATAAAAAGATAAAGGCAGGCTTAGATTGGTTAACGTATTAACAACTATTCGGTCATCCTTAAGGCTCATAATGTATTCTAAAAGATCAAGATAATCAGGATGAATTGTTGGTTCTCCACCAGTAAGTGTGATTGTAATTTTTTTATTTTTAAGGTTTGAAATATTATTAGCAGCAATTTTTAATTTTTCAAAATTTATAAAATCATTTTTATTATTTTTTACAGTACAATAACTACAAGAATAATTGCATCTTCTTGTAAGTACCCAATTGACTGAAATATTATCTTGATTCAACCTTTGAAAGTCACCAGCTCGGATGAGTTTATCGGTTGTGATAGGATTGTCATTTTTGTTTTGAAATGAATTCCATATTTTTCTCACACAGTCATAGTTTTTATATTTGCCTCTGATAATGGCCATTGACTTATCTAGCTGAGCCATCTTTTTTTTCAAATGCTCTTCATCCCTGGCATAGTCGTGATAAATTACTGCTTCAGGATAATATATCTGCTTTTTCAAGTCAGGCTCCACCTGCAATAATCTCATGGACAAAGCAAGTCCATCGCCCATGATAAATATGTCTTCATCCCATCCCCCAGCCTGGAAAAAAGGCTTGGATTTGAAGGAAGCATTGCCTTCAAGATTGATGATGGCTGGGAAAGGCCTATCTCCCATATAATAGTGATGTGCCTTTTGATTGATCGGGGTGTCTGTTTTGGGGCGGTATACACCCCGAAGGCCGATAATATCATATTTTTTAAAAGCCTGAAGATGAGCAGCAACAAAATTTTTCTCAGGGATTCCGTCATCCTCAAGGAAACAAACTATGGGTGCTTTTGCAAAGACTGCTCCGAGATTGCGCGCAAAGCATGGGCCTGTATTGTCGTTCAGCTTGACGTAAGTGTCGATGAAAGGCTCAAGCGTTTTAAACTCTTCGTCATCTGCTCCATTGTTTACAAAGATTAACTCAAAGTTTTGCTTTCTTTGCTGCTGAAGTATTTCAAAATTTTTTATTGTATCAGGGTGCAGGCGCCAGGACACAACTACAATGGATATTTTTGGTTGTACGTTTTTATTGAAAAATTTTACATACTGAAATTTTTTCGAATAAACAGGAAATTTATTATTCCATGCTTTATTCTTTAAATGCTTCATAAGTTCAAAGTCATGGTCATCCACATTATCAAAAGAATTATCATCTGTATGATCAGCATTGGACCCTGCAAGAATAGCATCTTCGTATTTTGTACTCCTTTTTTTATCCTTTACTGTGGGTGAGGGAATGATATCTTCATCTTCAAGAATAATGCGCATAACCCGGTCCAGATATGGGTTCTTTCCAGGCAATAGATCATCAACAGAATCGTAAACAACTTTGCCTTTAAAGGTATTGGTCATTTTAACCAGAGGGAAAGGAATAGATTTACGAGAAAACAATGTATATGCAAAGCGGTGAGCCATCCTGATTGTTTCTGGATTAATTTCCTTTGTCTTTTTTCCAAGAAAAGAGCTTAAGATTTCATTATAGTGTTCAGGCGATTTTGCGGTGAGAAGAAATGGCTGATCAGATAAAATGCAATTATCCGCAACCACCACCGGCTTTCCCTGACATGCCATCTCCAGCCCGGCAGTGCTTCTGTACACCAGACCTACATCAGCCATGGACATGAGGGTATAAGAACTTATCGGATCATCCGGCATGATCAGACGAACATTAAGTGGGATAATAGGTTTCAAGTCGAGGATTTCATGAAGCTGTTGAAAGTTATTTCCCATAGCCGCCTTTTTCCCTGCAATATTAGGGTGTACTCTGAGGACAACGTCGATTTCAGGGTGAAGCCTGGCAAAGGCGATGGTTTGCATTATCCAGTCAATTTGTTTTTTAAATGGGCCTGGCTCGTCAACACTGGCAATAATTTCATCGTCAGAAGAATTAAACAGCACAAAGAGCTGACGATTATTGCTTGGCAAGTTCATTTTTTTTCTAAGAGACTCAATGTTTTCAGGAGGTGGGCTGTGGTTAACCCAGTTTTGTGATTTGCCGTGCATTTTATCATTCAGAAAAGCTTTGATTTCTATTGCTTCCTTTTTGGATAGAGGAATATTTTCCCATTCATTCAATGCCTTACGCACCAGATAGTATGAAGAGCATGACGTATTCTTCCAAAGAGTCAGGCTTTCCTTCAAGGTTCCACGCTCATGGGTAAAGACCTGTATTCCTCTTTTCAGGGCAAGCTCCAAAGCTATTCTTGTAGATGACATCCGACCATTAAAAAGGAGCAGTATATCCGGAGCATAGTCGTCCATAAGACGATTTAGAGCAAAGCAGGCAATCAATCCAGATGACAGATACATTCTAACTGTTTCTGCAATTTTCGGATCGCTAAGATCAGGATAAGGAATGCGAAAATGTGTATGGATTGAAGATTTGATCCAGGAGCCGATCTCCCAATGATCATACCTGGCTTGGAAAAAGTTTGACGAGTCAAACTCATGGCACCATTTTTCAGCAGTTAATATTTCAGAAGGGTATATGTATCTTCCCAGCCATTCAAATGGCATCCGAAGGTCACAGGCCTGTTCAGAAACAATTTTTTGACATTTATAGCAGGACATTTCATTTCTAGGAAGTTTGCTTCTATGCATGTCACAGGCTTGATACAGACCATCACAAAGTACATATTTCACATCATTGCCTCTCAGCCGCAATCCATGAAGCATTGTAATATGCCAGAGGCCATGTAACATCCATTGATTATAGGGAGAATATCCAACAATTTTTAATGAACTCATTTTCAATGCTCCTGAAGTATTTATTTAAACATCTGTTATTACTGTCAATAGCTATAATTCGTATCCAATAATTTTAAATAATTCTGAATAATGTATTTTTGCGTAATCAAGATCGTCCTTAGTAAATTCTTCCTTCCATTTAGACAATGATTCTTTATGAACATTAGCATGATGAGTAGTTTTATAATGTTTAACTTGTAAAAAATCACAAATATTACTGATTACAGTATCAGGATTTTTTACAAGATCTTCATATTTAATATTTATATACGAATTATCAGGTAGTTTAGTCTGAACATTTAAGGCTCTAATAATATGTTTTGCCCAACGATCTAGAGCGCTTTTGTATCTTTTAATTTTTCTGATGCAAAATGGATCTAATCATTTTACATTCATTACTTAGCTGGGCATAATCGAGTGTAGTCATTTGCCATTAATTTTTAAATTACAGATTGAATAAAGGCTGCCAATATTGCCAAACTAGTCAAATACAAGACCAAAAGCTTGGGACGAGTCAGAGAGTAACAGAGCAGCTGTTCAAATATAATCTTGGTTTGATTCGATAATCTGATGGCTGAAAAGGATGGTGAGGGGAATGTTACGCGATACTGACAGTTGACTTCAAAATTTCGTTCGACATAACAAAGAGGGATCCAAACTAAGCAATTATACCATAAAGCGGAGAATCTCTCTGTTTAATGAGCTTTTCCAAACTTGATTTTCAAAAACGCGTGCTTATCTCGCCTGCAAGTGAATATAATTCGAGGTAACCCCGTTGGGTCTGACCCCTTGAAGTTGCTGCATCAGGATTATGTGAATTCCACTTCAAACGTCGAAGAGCCAAAAAACAAAAATCTTGAGTCTGCCTGAAACTTAAAAGCTGAAAAATTCCGGCGTGAAGACCAATTTTACCTTAAATCGAACAAAGAAAGCCTTGCAAAAATTTTGAATCGATCAATTCAGGTTATAGTTCATTAATTCGCTTCATGAGCGAAATACGCTTTTCCCCTAGCCCAATATCACTTTTCCTCTCCGTCAATGCATTCGCATAATGCCCTGCCTGCCGTAAAACGGCCTTCTTCACGAACTCGGGGTAGCCTCGCAGATCATACTCCGGATCCCAGAGGCAGTTGCAGGTTGAGCACAAAGTCTGGCCCTTCTCAAAACAAGCATAATTCCGCTCCAAGTGCGCCTCGCGGAATTCCTGGAATGCAGGGCTCTGCCATATATCTTTCAGAGAGTGGGTGCGTACATCGCCAACTGGGCAGGTAATTTCAAAATCCAGCGGACATGAGCAAACGCGACCATCCCAGTTTACCGTGATGTTCTCCCACGGTACCCGGCAAATAGGGCGATCTTCATTTTTCAAATTTTCATGCTTGGTCAAATCAATTTCGCTGGAGATACTGGAATACCCGGACATATTCAGCAACTCGCTGACAAAAATGGTATTTACCGGCAGTTCGGAAAAATAGCGCTTGTACTCTTCCAGGTGACCGCTAGTGGCCTCCTCATGTATAATGGATGCGCAAACAAAGGTAGGGCTTCCGGCTTCCAGATTCTGGCGCAGGAACTCAAGGATATTGGCCAGGGTTGGCTTGAACTTGGCACGTTTGCGGATACGTTCGTAAAGGTCTTGATCCACCGCATCGAAGGAAAAAACCACACGGTCAAGGCCAAGCTCGATCAAGCGAGCGGACTTTGCCGCGGTCAAACGCGTTGCATTGGTCAATAACGAGACATGGCATCCAGCGCTTTTTGCGTAGGCTACCATATCCAGGATATGAGGGTGGAGCATGGGCTCACCTTGTACATTCAGGGAGATGGCGCATCCCAGCGGTCCAATTTCGTCAATGACTTTGCGATAGATGTCCATGTCCATCATGCCGCGTTTGCGTTGCATGGCGTCCTGAACGCAGTGAATGCAGCGCAGGTTGCACGCGTTGGTCGGTTCAATATGGATATGCTGAGGAAAAGGCGGGATGCCTTCCGCGGGATTTTGAAGAAAGGTGAGCTGATCAACAAATCGATCAACAACCTTTTGGAAACTTTCGCGAGGTTTAATCTGGTCGTTCATTCACTCTACTCCTTTTGCAGTATATCCCAGCTAATCTGGGTGTCGGCGTTCACATCCCTGTTCAGGACACAACCAAGCAGTTTCGGTATTTCACGGGCTCGAAGGCCGGAGCCTGGACGCTTGAGAACGAGGTCCGTGGCAGCAAGCCTAGTGCCTTTTTGAAGCGCATGGGCCGCAACCACGGATTTGCGAAAAACATGCCGGATTTCCTGCTCACGAGAAGCAATATCCAGGCTATTTCGGCCACTCTAATAGGCAATTATGTCTCTTTTGACTCTACAAATCTAAATACCTAGGCTCTGGCAACAGAATTGCTACCTTTTTCCCATCCATCTTACAATATTCTACAACTTCCTTGGCAAACGTTGTCGTAACCACAGTCAAGTCAGGAGAAAATACTGATAATGCGGATTTTGGACGTATAATTTCATCAGACCAGCAGATTCTCTCGCCTTGTTTCACCAATGAATTATCGATGAAACAGTGCCTATTGGATAACAGGTTAGGTTGAGTGTACAGCAGGTGAATCAATGCCCCACCAACACCAAAAAATGCAATGCGCACATCAGGATCAATACCACCGAAGAATTCAGTACGCAAAAAATTTACATGGTCTTCTATATAAATATAGTCCTTAATAATCCTCATATTATCTATAAAATGTGAATGTAGCGCTTTATATGTTTCGCTGCGTCGCGCAAAGACTGTTGCACTTCCGTTACTATTCAATTCATAGTGCTGCACATCGAAACCACATGACTCAATAAACTGAACAGCGAATTCTACAGTAAAATATGAGGCATGCGCGTTGATGAACTGATCAACATAATGCTTTTGCATCCTCGTTTTCAAACAGGGAAATTGCAGGACGGCGACACCGTCTTCATTCAACACCCTCCTAATCTTTTCAAGATAGTCCCGGGTCGAAGCCACATGCTCGAAAACGTGATATGATACGAAGTAGTCAAATGTCCGGCCGATGTCTGCTTCTAGAAAACACTCTTGGATAATTTCTTCTTCTTCAGGTTCAACATTAGAAAAACGCAACTGATAGGCATCAAGTTCAGTTCCCGCAACGGAAAAACCGACTTCCCGCATATGTTTCAATAAGTACCCATCGCCGCACATGTCTTGAAACAACGAGCTTGAATGGCCGCTATTGCCTTGAGCATATATGACGATTCTTCTAATCAGGGTATCAAGAAGCGTCGTCATGCCACCCGGCACAGGAGGTGATGGATACCACTGAAAATACTCCCTCTCTAAAAAGGAACGTCCCGGCATTGTGCAGTTGTAGATGTGCCCGCAGGAGTTGCACAACGAAATATTCAAGTCATTGAAGCCGAATGCAAAATTGCACCCAATCCTGTTCACGCCCTCAATTAACGGATAACCCTCACGCGTATAAACAATAACTGGGTCGCAGATATTACAAACAGGACATTCCTTCATAACCCCCTCTTTTATGCCTGGCGCAATACACAAAGTGTATCCCGCAGGCTTCAAATCGTTCACATGATTTAACATGCACAGCTGACATAGAAAATCGTATTAAAAGTGAAATCTAATTATCAAAACATAAATAAACAATATGATAATAAAGTGTTATTCACCTATATTACATAAATAGATACAGAAGTCTAACATTCTATCAACAACTCTCTCAATCTGAGTTACTTCTATTCACCATATTCATCATCAAAAAAATTTAGCACAATACGCTCATTTTTTTTTATATTGCACATAATTTTTTTTCCAATTATATTGGAGAGATTTCTTGGCTGCATCCCATAACCCGGCCTCTTCAGTGATAAGTCTTCAGCTTTTAGCCTCTCCCCTGCCAGCAAATCCCTAGCTGCTACGATAGATCGGCGGAAGGTGTTGCGAACCTCTGCTTCTCTTTCAGATAGTTGGAGGATTTTCTGACCTAACATGTTATCAATACGTCTGATCATGCTGACCAACCGCATCAGTTCCTTAGGGTCCGCGCTCATGGCATGGTCCGGCCCTGGCAACCCCTTGTCCAGGGTAAAGTGCTTTTCCAGAACGCACGCGCCAAGCGCGACAGCCCCAAGACATGCTTCCGGGCCGATGGTATGATCGGAATACCCGGGGATGCATCCTGTCACTTCCTGGATGGCCTGCATGCGCAGTAAATTCGCTTCACCGTCCTTGGTTGGGTAAAGAGAAACGCAATGCAGGAAGATCGTCCTGGACAGGGCATGATAATGTTTCATGATCTCCAGGGCATCCTTGATTTCAATCTCATCAGCCATGCCCGTGGACAGGATTAAGGGAACGTCCTTGGCTGCCACGTACTCCAGAAGCGGCAGATTGATCAGATCCTCGGAAGCCAGTTTCAAGGCTTTTACGCCTGCCTCCAGGGCAGCGTCAGTACTCAATGGGTCAGCAACGGATGTCAGTGGAACCAGACCAAGATTTCTGGCATGGTCAAACAGCTCTTGGTGCCACTGCAACGGCAGCTCCAGCCGCTTGAACATGTCGTACATTTTTTCTTTGACCAGCCCTCCCCCAGAGACATACTCATACTCCAAATCCCGGTCAGCCATGAACTCCTCGGTCCGCCATGTCTGAAACTTGACGCAATCAGCCCCGGCCCGGGCAGCGGCTTCAATGGTCCGCTTGGCCAGGACCTTGTCCCCGTTATGATTCACCCCGATCTCGGCAATGATGAACACCGGATGGCCCGGGCCGATGAGGCGATTTTCGATTTGGATTGGTTTTATGTTGTGGCCTGAGTCCATGATTCTATTTCTCTTTTGCATACATTTTCTTTTATCATAAAAAATGCAGAATCCGCGCCATGATTAAAGAGCAGGTCGACGAAGGACAGACAGGGAACAAAATCCTGCCTTATCCTCTGGCTGTATTCCGGATGCTTGTAGTCCTGGAAGAAGACCTTTATCCCAAGTTTTTCAAAGTCCTGACGAATAATGTAATCTTTTCCGTGGGTGCCCGTGACCACGGTGTTGGCATTGAAGCGCCGACAGTGATCCAGGACCAGATCGGATTTTTTCCCCGAAAAATTCAAGGCCGAACCGACGACAATGCTTGCCTGGATTTCAAACCACTCAAAGGCTTTTCTAAGAATGGCCAGGTTGAGATCCGCAAGACGCTGCCAGGTGTTCTCCAGGTAGAGCCATTCAAAAAAAGGCGCATATTCTTTGAAGTATTTTGTCTTGCCATAGCAGGTCTTAAGACTTGCCCAGTGCTTATATCTCCAGGAGTTTTTGCCCTGGTCATCCTTTATGCGGATATCGCTTATTCTTAGAGAAGATGAATTCCTGCGGTCAACTGGTACAGTCAGCCAAATGACATTGCCATCAGTGGCGACTATCCGGTTGCGGTGAATAAAATCCCGATCCAGGAACTGGACATCATCCATGTACACGAAAATGTCGCACAGGCTGGCCTTGTGCAGCAGACCCAGCCAGGGCAGATATGCGGGTTGATGGCCACTGACAATGGTCATGGCTGCGCCTTTACTTCCCGGTCCACATCCAGTCTGGCCAACCGTGAAAAATTCGCTTTAAAAATCGCCATGCCCTGTTCCGGGGCCAGCCCAAGACCACGGATTCCGTCCACCACCTGCTTCTGACTATGGCTGTGATTGAAGGGAAAATCCGTGCCCAGGACCACCTTGTCGGCCAGACCTGCCTGGCAGTACCAGCGAACTATCTCCAGGGTGGAGGATACCGCAGTGTCGTACCAGACATTGGCCAGGGTCCGGGCCACGGGCGGATGCAAGGCTGACAGGCCCAGCAGTCCCCCCAGATGAGCGGCCAGGATGCGCAGACCCGGATGTTTGCCGGCCAGGGCGTAAAGCATTGCCGGCGAGGCTGGAGAGGATTTGTAGGGTTGATCCACATGCAACATCAAAAAGGCTTGGGCTGACTGGACGGCAAGGGCCAGCTCATCCATGCGTGGATCATCCAGCGCAAACTTCTGCCAGACCGGATTGACCTTGATGCCCACGGCACCGGCATTCACCACGCGGATCACCTCCTGAAGCGCATTGGGGCTGGTCGGCTGGACCGAGCAAATGGCCAGGAAGCGTTCATTTTCGGTTGCCGTTTGAAGAAGGTAGTCATTGTTTTGGCTACACAGTTCAGGATCGGCCCAGGGAAACGCGACCAGCACGGAGCGCTGGATGCCCGAGTGGTCCATGGATGCCAGGATCGCTTCAGGCGCGGAAAGCGCAAGCGCGCAAGGGCCTTCAGGGTGGCGATGAATTGCCTCCTGAATGGACCGCTCGCTCGCCGGCAGGCGAACGTCCGCCTGACGCAACCGGGGCGGCAGGCAATACACATGAGCGTCAATCATGGAAGCATTAGATGTTTGTCCCTGCAAAATCATTGAACGCCAAGCAACCTGAAATACATTGTTTTAGCCACCCGCTTCGCTAGACCATGCGGGACGAATAAGGCAGACGGAAGAGTTTTTCACCAGCCAAGTCGGCTGGTGAAAAGTCCTCCTTTGTCTGCCTTTCCCGTCTGTGGCAAAAAAATCTGAAAAGTTGACAAACTCTCAATCATTGCTCCGCCTCTCTGCCGACACGAAAACGCTGTGCGCCTCGCGTGCCGGGAGCAGTCGGCCTGAACGCGGTTCATAGCCGGTGATTCGGATATCCTCGAGGCCTGCCCCGGCAAAAGCCTCGCGCAACTGCGCCGTCCTGTACCACAGATGCTCCGGGCAGGGGATGCATGCGGGCTCATCAAAGGCCTGCCAGTCGAGGTTCTTCGTGGAAACCAGGACGCGGCCGCCCGGTGCGACCAACTCGGCCAGGCGGGCAACGGCCTTTTTTAAACCGACCCCGCAATTCTGGAGTACCCCAAGGCAGGTGACCAACGAGAACGGTTCGCCTGGAACAGGCTGCATGAAGTCCTGACAGCAAAACTTGGTGCCAATGTCCGCGATCTGTGTGCACCGCTCCAAAGCGTAGCGTGTCAGCTCCTCGGTGAGGTCAACGCCGCAATAGATAGAGGGCATCTGATTCTTTTTCACTGCGTAGATGAAAAAATCTCCTGTGCCGGATCCCACGTCCAGCCATGTTTCACCCTGGACCGAACCAAGAATTTCCAGGGCCAGGGCATACCGGTTTTCCATGCCTTCCGCTGAACCCCAGAGCACTTTCCGGTATGGTTCAGGGTGGACAAAGGCCTGGCGGTACGCGGAAACAACGGCATCAGTAGAGGAGTGTTTTCCCTGGTAGCGTAGCCAGGCTGAGAGTACATGGGCCGCAAGCCTGGAAGCGCCCTGGCCGTCGAACAACCCGCGGCCCCTGGCCGCCATTTCGCGTATACGTTCAGGCATGGCCATGGCCCTGGAAATCTCATGGGCCAGTTGGCAATCATCCTTCTGATCAAAGCGCCCGAGATTCACCCCCAGGTTGCGCTGCTCCAGCCCATTGGCCGTGGGCATCTGATTGTCTGCCAAGGCCAGAGCGACAACCGGCACCCCCAGGTGAAGCATCTCGGCAACCGTCAACCCCGCGCCCACAATGGCCAGATCGCAGGAAGCCGCGAGCCGGTGAAAATCTTTGGGAGCAATGTGCAGCCTGGCCCGCTGATCAGAAGCGCATAGGGCCGTTAGTGCTTCAGGCGGACCGTAATGCGGACCGGCCACGACATGCAGATGAAATGAGCCGGTCATGGCCAGGAGAATGCGCGTGAGCCGTTCAGTCTGTCGCTCTGGGTCGGACGCCCCCATGACCAGGAGAATATTTTGCGGGTATTCCTGTCTGTCCTGGTCTGACATGCGCGGGTGCGGTCCTGTCTGCAAACATTCCTCAGGCAGGGGCATGTATTCCGGACCGATGGCGCTGAAGGGCTTCCAGCGACCAGGATAGAGGATCTGATCAGCGCCAAGTCCGGGGTTCATAATGCCCAGCACAGGCAATCCCACCTTCTCGCCGTGATCGTCAAAAGTCAGAATGAACAAACCCGGCAACTCGTTTGCCAGCTCATGATAAAAATCCCGAGGCAGAAGATAGGTGTCGATAATGAGTAAATGGTTTGGGGACTGGGTCAATGCTTGTCCCAGGAATCGGGGAGCTGCCGGGTCAGGGAGCACTGTTGGGCTGAACCCGGCAGACTCAAAAGGATCAGTGTCTGAGCCAGGCAGCAGCCAATATGTCACCCAGCACCTCTGGGACTGTAGCGCCTGCCCCAGGGATATGGTCCGCCGGGCATGACCTAAGCCGGAGGATGGCAGGCTGTCGGTGAGGATAATGATTGACGGTAAGCTGTCTGTCGGGATCATACGGCATTTGATGAAGTGTCTGTTATGGTGTAGACAAAGATGTCAGCCTCTGTACCCTCAATTGTGGTTGTGCCATTGTGAACAAATCCAGCCTTGGTAAAAGCCTTGCAGGACGGGATATTATCAGCTCTTACATACGCACGATAATCAGAAACCCCTGTTGTTTGATAAATGACATTGCAACCCAGATTGAGAGCCTGTGGACCATACCCATGACCACGACTCGCTTTGTTCAGCACGATGGACACATCAGCATATTTTTTTTGAATATCGAACCGTAGCATTCCAAGAGTATTTTTGTCATTGTCTTCAATAAGGAACAAGAACCGGCCAGGATTATTCAATGCCATTTGAAACCAGATTTTGTGTTCATCCAATGGTATTTTTTTTTGCTTGAATGTCGCCTTTATAACATCTGGATCTGAAATGATTCCAAAAATATCTTGGCAATCGTCTATTGATGCGGGACGGATAGAAACGTTTCTATTCCTCATGGCTTTTATTGATTTTCGTAGAAACTCAGGGCCTTGTACATCAACTCCGCCATTCTCCAGTCTTCCTGCGTATCAATATCGTGGACAAGATAACGTGGAAGGATCACTGGGATGGATTCAGGGGAATAAAGCGCAACCCTGTTCAGAAACGCCTCAGACTTCCCCCAGTAGAACTGGCCGGCGTCATGATAGGCTTCCTCCAGATCTTGCGAACGCTTGGGCACATGTTCAGGAAAGATGGCCTCCAGGGCTCCGTCCTTCCTGATTCGCACGGACCTTTGGATGGGTGAAGGAAAGGTGGTCACGGTAAAGGCAAACGACTTCCCGCTGACCTTGAGCAATTCAAGCCCCTTTCGCAAATACTCCTCCTGCAGGAATGGAGTTGTGGCATAGATGCAGCAGGCGTATTCAGGTTTCTGGTTCTTCTCAACAAGCCATTCAAGGCAATGCCTGACAACAGCATTTGTTCCGGCATAGTCGTCGGCCAGCTCCTTGGGTCGCATGAACGGCACTTCAGCCCCGTAACGCATCGAGACGTCCGCAATTTCCTCATCATCCGTGGACACAATGATCCGGTCAAACAGCCTGGACTCCAGGGCAACCGAGATGGGGTAGGCAATCATTGGCTTGCCGTGAAAGTCTTTGATGTTCTTGCGGGGAATGCGTTTTGAGCCGCCCCGGGCAGGTATGATGGCTACACTTGTCATGTCCGGTATCTCCCAAGCATGAATGCTTCCGTGGCATCCACTCCCACCGTGGCCCCGCGCCAGCGGGCCAGATGCTCAATCCCCTGGACAGACCTTGGATGCGGCCAGGGCCGAAGCTCTGACTCGTAGCATTGAGCAGCCTGGATTTTCAGGTCCAGCGTATCTGTGATGTCCACGAACCAGTTGGGGGTAAAAGCCGGAGCATCCCCGGGGGTTTGCCATTCAGTGCTGGAAGGGGTCTCAAAGAACAACAGGGTGGTTACTGGGTGACCTGCTTGCGGTCGGCACGCAGTGCCCACCGCCTTGTGAACAAGTTGATGATCAATATTCAAATCTCCGCAGTGATGGGTAAAGATGGTGTCCGGACGATGGTCGCAGATCAAGGCTTCAATGTACTGGACGACCTCCAGCAGAGGAACGCTGTCCAGCCTGTTGTCCGGATAATCACCAAAACGTGGGAGCTGAGCACCAAGAACGGTACAGGCATTGGCCGCAGCCAGTCGACGGGCGGCGAGTGCCTGCTGATCCGGCAAGCCGGTCGGGATTCTTGACCCTACGCCGTCTGCCACATATGCGACATGCACCGCTTTGCCTTCCTGTGCAAGCCGGGCCATGGTCCCCCCGCAACCAAGGGTTTCATCGTCAGGATGGGCGGCAATGACGAGGATGGATTTCATTCTTGGACCTTTGAGCTCATGGAATGTGAAAAGCAATCAGAACAGATTTTTGCCCACGGAATACACGGAAAGTCGGAAGTCAGAAGGGCCATGGCCGAGGTCAGAAATCGGATATCCTTTACCCTCCTTCCGTGTCATTCCGTGTTTTACGTGGGAAAAATTCTTTTCATGCCCACTCTGGCTCCGGTACATCCAACTTTTCCATGATGAAACCCGGTTCAAACGGAACATTTGTCTCAAGCATTTCCTGGGCTCCAATGCGCAGAGACTCCATAAGCTCTTCTCGGGTTTTCTCCTGGGCATTGACCCCTGGCAGATCAATAAGCCATCCAATCCACCACCCTTCTGTTTGCTTAATAACAGCCCTGTATTGCATATTTTTCTACCTCACGAACGGGATATCTAAATCTTTACAAATTTTTCGGGCCAATTCATCAATAATTTCCGCGTGTCTTGGCACCTGCGTCTTTCTACGGCCATGCTGATAAATGCTGTGCCGACTACCTTCACGCAGGAGACACGCACCATGGTTATGCAGATGTTTAAGCAAGGCTTTTCTTTTCATCTTGCAAATCTCTGTTCACGAAATACATGGGTGGATACATATGGCGTGAACTTCTTGTTTCTTGCTACTCCGCATATTCTGTGACCAGTGCTGCCTTCAGCGCTTCCACCACCCGATCCTGCTCCTCCTCGGGCATGGCCGGGAACAGGGGCATGGTGATGGACTCCTCGTAATACTTTTCAGATTCAGGAAACATGCCAGGCATAAACCCTAGTTGCCTAAACCATGGCTGGGTATGCACCGGAATATAGTGTAGGTTCACGCCGATTCCTTGTTCTCGCATAGCGTCGAAAATACGACGATGCGTAGTTTTTCCCACGGCGGCCCGCAAGCGGACCACATACAGGTGCCACGCCGAGACGCCGTCAGGATGCTGCCAGGGAGTGATCACAGGAAGCCCGGCCAAAAGCTCGTCATGCCTTTTAGCAAGTTCACGCCTGCGGGCACCGAAGGCATCCAGTCGTTGCAACTGACTCAACCCCAATGCGGCCTGGATGTCGGTCATGCGGTAATTGAAGCCCAGATAAACCTGCTCATAATAGAAAGATGGAGGGTCAAGGTCGGACGTCTGACATCGGACGCTTGACATCTGCCATCGTTCATTTTCAAAAAGCTTAGGATCGCGAGTGATGCCGTGGCTTCGCAGCAAGGCCATCTTCTCCGCAAGCCCCTGATCATTGGTCACAGCCATGCCGCCTTCGCCCGTGGTGATGTTCTTCACCGGGTGAAAGCTAAACACCGTAATGTCGCTGTATTTACAATTGCCCACAGGTTCGTTCTTGTACCGGGCTCCCAAGGCATGAGACGCGTCTTCCAGGATTTTGAAGCCAAATTCTCGGCTCAGGTTATGGATGGCTTCCATGTCGCAGGGTTGACCGCTGAAGTGCACGGGAACAACAACCTTGGGCAGCTTCCCGTTTTTTTTCGCGGCCTGCAATTTCTTCTCAAGAGTCAGAGGGCAGAGATTGTATGTTCGTGGATCAATATCCACGAAATCCACGTACGCCCCGCAATACAAAGCGCAATTGGCCGAAGCCACGAAGGTGATGGGCGATGTCCAGAGGGTGTCTCCAGGACCCAGCCCAAGAGCCAGGCAGGCTAGGTGCAGGGCGCTGGTCCCGGAATTCACGGCCACGGCATGGCCGGCATTGCAGTACTCGGCTATTGCCTTTTCGAATTCAGGAACTTTCGGCCCCTGGGTTAGGAAGTCGGAACGCAGGACCGAGCAGACAGAGGCCACGTCTTGCTCGGAAATGGATTGGCGGGCGTAGGGGATGTAATTGAGGTTTGAGGTCCGAGTTCCGAGATCAGAAGTCAGAGAGTTGGTGAATGGATCAATGACATCAAGAAAAGAAAACTTCCGGAAATCTCTTGCATTTCCGGTAATAATCAGCTTGACGGCATGCCGCCGCATGCAATCCGCTATAAGATAGTCGTATATTGCAAACCGCTTGATTTGTAATCGCCGGATTTCGGCATGTGCATCTTCGTCCTGGAGAATTTCGTGAAACGAACCCGTTTTGAGAACGTTGACTTGCGGTATGCGTACAAGTTTCCTGATGTATTCAGATGCCTGCTCCGTGGAAAAGGGGTGAAGCGTCTTTCTGCCGTCCGTAACGACCTGAAAAAACTCAACAAGGTTGATATCAGCCACATAAAAACCGCTCTGGGTGTACTGTACCAGCAGGTCCAAGGCTTTTCCGTGGAAGGGAGAATCGCCATTGATCGAATAGATCAAAATATTCGAATCAAGCAATGGCTTGTCAGTCGTTTTCATGAATAAAATCTCTGGTTACGACCGCTTCACGATAGCCGCCCTGCACAATGTTGCGTTTCAGGAAGTCGATGAATTCAGAATATTCGTTGTGAGAAGCACGTGGGATACATGTATCACCTCGCTGTTCCTCCAAAACTTCCAGGGTAACCCGCAACCGTTGTCCCTCACGCAAACTCATGGCAACTCGTGGATCAACGGCAATAACTCCGCCTGAATGATACTCTGTCGTAAATCTCATTTCCAAAGGCATGTTTTGCACCTCAAATCATATATATCAAATTTCAAGGTTTCAACGACCTCATAAAGACAAACAACTTATCATTACTGCGACACTTTGCCGAAGTAAAAAAACCCGTGGGCAAGATGCCCTCGCTCCCATGGTTTCCGTGTTTTTCCGTGTGTTCCGTGGGCCACTCTCAGGGCGTATTGGTGATCATGGCATGAATGTCGCTGTAGTGCCATGCTTCCATTCAAAACCCGGCCAAATGATTGACTTCACGGATTTGTTCAACGGTCAGGAAATGCGGATTATCTCCGGAATTGTATTCAAAGCCTTGATCCACGGGTTTTCCGGTTTCGTTCAGCTTGTTGGTCAAAAACTCGTTGCATTTGCTGTAGAATTTAATGGTCGGCTTTATAACATAATGGTCCGCAAACTCAACGGTCAAGTGGGAATCGTCCCTGGGACACATCACCTCGTGCAGTTTTTCGCCGGGCCGGATGCCGACGATCTTGCTGGGCAGATCCGGAGCCATTGCCTTGGCCAGGTCCGTGATGCGCACCGAGGGGATTTTGGGCACGAAAATCTCGCCGCCCTTCATTCGCTCAAAGTTGTTGCACACAAAATCCACGCCCTGGTCCAGAGTGATCCAGAAGCGGGTCATTTGTTCGTGGGTAATGGGCAAGTGGTCCGCGCCGGAATCGATCAGCTTCTTGAAATACGGCACCACCGAACCGCGTGACCCGACAACATTGCCGTAGCGCACCACGCTGAACGTCGTGCGATGAGCGCCGGCCAGATTGTTGGCCGCCACGAACAGCTTGTCCGAGCAGAGCTTGGTCGCGCCGTAAAGATTGATCGGATTGGCGGCCTTGTCCGTGGACAGGGCAATGACCTTGTCCACATTGTGGGCCAGGGCCGCGTGAACCACGTTTTCCGCGCCGTAGACATTGGTCTTTACGCATTCCATGGGATTGTACTCCGCGGCCGGAACCTGCTTCAGGGCAGCGGCATGGACCACGAAGTCCACCCCGCGCATGGCCATGATCAGGCGTTCCCGGTCACGGACATCGCCGATAAAGTAGCGCATCTCTGGAGCATTGAACTCTTGCTGCATCTCGAACTGCTTGAGTTCATCCCGGGAATACACGGCAATTCGGCGGGGCTTATGCTTGATCAGCAACGTTCTAATAAAAGCCTTGCCAAACGACCCCGTCCCGCCGGTAATCAAGATGCTCTTGCCTTCAAACATGGTGTCATACCCTCGGATACGTTCAACGAACTTTATCCCCGTCAAAAATTGAGGTCAGCCTGCTCATGGCATGCAGCCGTTCCTCCACGGCATGGGCTATGGTGGACTTGCCCGACCCGGACAGCCCTGTGAACCAAAGCACCATGCTGCTCTGCCCAAGCAGCTTTTCCAAATGCTCACGCCGCACCTTATCCCGATACGGAACAGTGTTCCGAGACTCATTGGCAATCCCTAAGACTGACGAATATCCTTGACTGATGTTGAGCATGGACACCACTTCTTGAATACTCTTTTGTCGTCACACAATATTTGGTTAGAATTGCAGAAAATTACCCACTTCACGTGTGACGTTTCTTGGGTACAATATTACACATCCGCCAACTGCTACAATGCTTCCGCCTGAACAAAACTTCCAGCCCCGGCATGATAATATTTTGACACCCTTTGGCGAAGCTGAAATATGGCGTATATACTTGTTGTGATTGGGCATTATTTACCTGCTTGCAATTCTTTTATAAAGATCAAGCAATTTCCAGGCCGGATTGCATCGGACTGATCAGCACGCTGCTCAATGATAGCATGAGTCCATTGACGTGACTGGACCAAATAGCTATTTTGGCCACATGAAAGAAATCACTTCAAAAGACGCAAAGAATCAATTCGGGCAATTTTTGGATTGGGCGCAACGAGAGCCGGTCAGGGTCACCAAGCGAGGTCGTTCAGCCGGAGTTTTCCTGTCAGAGGAACAATTTCAGAGGTTGCGCGGGTCGGCATGGGAACAGCTTGCAGCGACCATGGACGCCATACGGGATCAAGCCGAGGCAAATGGGTTGACCGATGACATTTTGACCAAGCTCCTCGATGACGAAAGCTGAACGATTTGTCATCGACAGCAACGTGCTGATCAGCGCGGCATTGCGAGCATCAGGTCCGCCGGCAGGCCTGCTTGAAGCGTTGCACAGATCAACCGCGGTGCTTCTTTTTTCCCATGAAACCCAGGCCGAACTCGTCAGCCGACTCATGAAAAACAAGTTTGATCGGTATGTGTCAGTGCCAATGAGACAGCGTTTTTTGGCCCAGTTGGACGCGGTTTCCGAGTACGTACCCATTGTCAACAGGCCCATGGGATGCCGGGACCCGGAAGATGACATATTTCTTGAAACCGCGGTCAATGGAAATGCAGATTGCCTGATCACCGGCGACAAGGACCTGCTGGCCATGCATCCTTTTCAAGGCATCCCAATATTGCTTCCAGCCCAAGGCTTGATGCTCTTCTTCTCTGGATGAACACCTTGAGGGTTTGTGGGGCATGATTCCGGATTACTCATTGGCGTCACAATGGCGGAATTTTTCCTGCGCTATTCAAAAGAATTGCCCGGGGTGATCAGATTGGCCGCAAAAGAGAACGGAAAGTCATGGAACTGACCGACCTGGAAGCATTAACGCGAGATTTTGCGTCCATCAAGAACTCCAGGTAGCCGGAATCCAGGAAGGCCAAAAGGTTCATTGTTGAACAGCTCCTAGCCAGGGGATACAAGCGTCAAGAAATCGCCGACCGCCTGGGCATATGCCGAAAAACCGTCTACTCCCTCCTGCATCCTGCCGAATAAGTGCCAAAAAATCGTCATATAATTGCATAATTTTTAATTTTTCAACACCTTGGTCGAGTTTAAATAAATAAGTCTTTTAGCCATTGGGCTATGATTTTTTCCCCCACAAATATCTCCTTGACATTATTTTACAACACGCTATTTTTAGTGCCAAATTAGATGTCAAAAGGAGCATGATATGCAAACCATTTATACCGATAAAATAGTCAGCGTCACAGAGTTGAAAAGAAATTTCTCCAACGTGCTCAACCAAGCCGGCAATGATCCAGTTGCGATTCTCAACCACAACAAGGCAGCAGCTTATCTTCTTTCCGCCGAGCACTATGAACGCCTGATCGATCGCCTCGAAGACATCGAGGATGCAAAACTCATAAAGGAGCGATCCGCCGGCCCTTTTGTGGAGGTGAACATGGATGATCTATAAATTGCGATTCCATGAGCTGGCTCTGAAAGAGTGGAATAAGCTGACCCCGGACCTGCGCGATCAGCTGAAAAAGAAGCTTGCCCAGCGCTTGAAAAATCCGCATGTCCCCTCTGCCGCTCTTTGGGGCATGGACAATTGTTGAATTGTTGATCTCCAAGCGTCCACACAGTCAAATTCAAAGATCAGACACCTGAAACCGCATCTTCAATTAAGAAAAAACTGTTCCACCCTGTTCCGCAATCCGCCAATATCCCCAACCGGCAAGACCTCCCAGGCGGACCGGCGTTGCGCCTTTTCACCCCCGAAAACCACTATCCCTCCCTTGACGCGCTCCCCGACCACGCCGGCAAAACGCTCCAGGCCCTGGAAATAGTTTCTGCTCACGGTCTGTCCGGCCTTGATTTCGAGCAGGACAAGGTCATTCCCCCGATCAATGACCACGTCCACCTCATTGCCCGCACTATCGCGGTAAAAGGAAAGCCTGGGGCGTACACCCTGATGATAATGCTGCTTGAACAATTCAGCCACAACCATGTTTTCGAAAAGGCTGCCCCGCAACGGGTCCCTGCTCACCTGCTTCTCTTCCTGCAATCCAAGGAGATAGGAGGCCAAGCCGACGTCCCAGAAATAAATCTTCGGTGTCTTGATCAGACGCTTGGCGATGTTGGCATGCCAAGGGGGTAGTAGGAATACGATGTAGCTGGCTTCCAGGATGGATATCCACTCCCTGGCCGTGGTGTGCGTCACCCCAGCATCATTGCCCAAACTGTTCAGGTTCAATAACTGCCCGACCCTGCCGGCGCAAAGACGCACGAATCTCTTAAACGCTCCGACATTGCGGATCTGAACGAGTTGCCGGATATCACGCTGCACATAGGTTTCAAAATAATCGGCCAGGGCCTGCGTCGGATTGATGCGCATCTGGTGTAGGCGGGGATAAAAACCATGCAGAATAAGCTTGTCCACGTCGTAAACATCCTGGAAAGCTTGAACTTCCCGCCAATCAAAAGGCAGCAGGGTCAGCAAGCCGGTCCTGCCGCCAGGGACTGGCTCAGGGCCTCCCGAAAATTGAACTGTTGGCTGCACGTGAGGATGAAACGTCCTGGGTTCGGGTCCTCGTCCACCATGGGTTGTAGATGGGACAGCAGGTCAGGGGTGCGTTGAATCTCATCCAGGATAGCTCCTTCCCGGCACTCAGCCAGAAAGCCTCGTGGGTCGTCGATGGCGAATTGGCGAACATCCGGTGCTTCAAGATTGACATACTTTCTGTCCGGATAGGTCATCCTGCAGAGTGTGGTCTTACCGCTTTGACGGGGACCGGTGACCGTGACCACCGGATATTTTGCAGCCAGGTAATGAAGAGCCTGCTTGATTGTTCTTTCTTGCATAGAGCAAGATTACATGAAACCATGCAGATTGTAAGTAGAGCCTTCAATTAACATGCTCCAGGTAAGCCACGCGATATCCACCGCCGCACTTTACCCCGGCGGTTTCATAAGAGGCAACGATAGTGAACCGAACCGAGGCGTGTCACTCCCCGTCCGGCTCCGTCTTGGCCCAGGCTCGGAGCACCTCCGCGACGCTCCAGGCTTGGGCGATGCAACCGCGCGGGGCGAAGGGTTCCACGGCATCGAAAACCTCGCTGATGGAGCCGACGCCGTTCTCGCTCAGATGCTTGTCCACCAGAGGCTCGAGAAAGCGGCGCGCCTGGGCTCGCTGGTCCGGATAGACCTGTAGCCAGGCGTCGATGAACGGGCCGATCAGCCAGGGCCAGACCGTGCCCTGATGATATGCGGCGTCGCGGGTGCGCAGGTCCCCGTGGTAGTTCGGCTTGAAGTTTGGATCGTCCGGAGCAAGGGTTCGCAGTCCGAACGGGGTCAGCAGCCGTTCCCGGACCGCTTCCAGCACGGCTTGCCGGTGTTCCTGGTCCAATACCGGATGCGGCAGGGACAGGGCGAACAGCTGGTTGGGTCGGCATGCCCCATCGTTGCCGTCCTCTCCGTCCACCACATCGAACAGGCACCCTGTATCAGGGTTCCAAAACCGGCGGTTGAAGCTTTCCCGGCATTGCTGCGCCAGCGTGGCGATTTTATCGGCACGGTCCGTCTGATTTTCCCGCCGCAACCAGCCTTCCAGACATCTGAGAGCGTTGTGCCACAACGCGTTGATCTCCACGGCCTTGCCGCGGCGGGGCGTGACCACCCAGTCCCGCAGTTTGGCATCCATCCAGGTCAGGGCGTATCGCGCATCGCCCTGGATAAGTAGTCCGTCTTCCGGGTCGCGACGGATGCCGAAGCGCGTGCCCTGGACGTGATGCTCGATGATGTCCTGAAGCTTTGGCAGCAGTTCCCGCAACAGAACCGTGTCACCCGTGGTTTCCAGGTAACGGTCCAGGGCGTGAAAGAACCATAGCGTGGCGTCGGCGGTATAGTAGACGCCTTCGCTCTCGCCTTCCGGAAAGAGATTGGGGATGAGCCCGTTGCGTACATGATGGGCGAAGGTCCGCAGGATCTGGGCCGCCTGCACATGACGGCAGGTGGTCAGGGTGAGCCCCTCCAGGCTGATCATGGTGTCGCGGCCCCAGTCGGTGAACCAGTGATAACCGGCGATCACCGTCCGCGGCTCGCTGCCTTCGGCCCGCAAACGAGCCAGTTCGCCCACCCGTTCCGTGGGAACCACCACGAACTGATCCGCGGCCAGCACCAGTTGCGAAATCCGGCCGCCGCGCACGGCCGGATGGGCCATGGCGATCAGCCGCCGCCGTCGCGTTATTTCCGCGTTCAATGCTTCGCCGGGCGACAACGAGTGCACGGCGTCCCAGTTCTCGGTAGAGACGATCAAGGTGACGTCCCGCCCAGCCGACAGGTCGGCGCGAAAATATCCCGGGCTCCAGAGCACCCCCTGTGCTTCATAGCCGCGCTGTTCTTCGATCCGATAGAGAATGTCCGAAAAGCGCTGGGGCTCGTACGTGAACGCCGGTCTTTCGCCGTCAACGTGCAGCCGCAGGGGCCACGGGGAAGGCCCGTGAACCTCGAACTGCCCCTCCGATGCCTTGAGGTCGTAAACCTGATTCGGCATTGAATTGGCCAGCGAGGCCTCATGCGGCCGGAAAAGCATGGCCAGGCGCAGTTTCAATCGCACCGTTCCGGCTCCGGACACAAGACGGTAGCTGACATGAACCGAGTTGTGCCTGTAGGGCATCAACATCCACTTCTCGATTACATGGCCGTCGAATTCATAACGCCAGACCGGCAACCCCATTTCCAGTCGAAACTCCCGCAGGTTGCCCATCCCATGCAGTTCCAGACTGCCCTCGGCCAGTTCCAGGCCGCCGATGCGCTGCGTGCTGCCGTCGGGCAGACGGAGCAACTCGTTGAGTTGGTCGAGCATGACGTATCGCCCCAAAGGCGCGGGCAACGCCGCGGTGATGATGCTGTGGTAGCGCCGCGTGGGAAAACCGGCCAAGGTGCCTGAGGCGTATCCGCCGATTCCGTTGGTGATCAACCATTCGCGGGTCAACAAGCCATCCTCTTCATGCAGGTCGTGCGCCCAGGGTATTCGAAGCAATGGATCAGCGTTCATCTGCGACCTCTGTTCTCGGTTTGGGTTCAGGAGTCAGAACCATTGCCGACTCCCCCAGCAAATGCCAATTGCCTTCGGATTCAAAGGGCATGCTCCCAACGCCTCCATATCGTGGATCCTCGCTGGACCAGAGCTGAGTCCAGGAGGCCTCTTCCGGTGGAGCCAAGAGCGGTTCCGGGGCGGGAAGCAGCACGAAATCGCGGCCGAGGTTGACCAGCAGGAGCCGATCGTTCCCGTGCGATTCGCCGAAATAGCGGATGACGAAGGCATCGGGATTCAGCACGGCGCCGTCGACCCGCGAGTCGTACTGACAGGCTCGGATCACGGGATCATGGCGGCGCAGGTGCAGCAGATCCACGTGCAGCAGGTATTCTTCGCCATGGACGCCGCGATCGTTGTGGTTCAGCTTGCAGCGGGTAAATGTCATCGGGTCCGCGGGATCGGGGAGCCTGGCCTGCATCTCGGGGGTTGCCAGGGTCCGGAACTGGGAGAGAAACTGGCTGCGCCCCCTGGCCACCTGCTGGGCTATCTCTTCGTCATGGTCCGCGAAATAGAAAAATGGGCTTCTGGCCGCGTATTCCTGCCCCTGAAACAGCATCGGGGTCTGCGGCGCCAGCAGAAAAAGCGCCGTCAACGCGCGGTAACGGCTGGGACTTGTCAGCAGATGCGCCCGTTTGCCGCTACCGGAATTGGCCAACTGATCATGGTTCTGGATGAAATTGACGAACCGGTCGGGCCGAAACCCCAGCGTGAGGGTGCCGCGCGGCTTCTTCTGCCAGGAATACCATTGCCCCTGATACAAAAAGCCATGCTTGAACGCGGACACAAACTCCTGCGCCCCGCCCCGGTGATCGCTGTAGTAGGCGTCCGAACGGCCGGTCATGGCCGCCATGGCCGTATGGTGAAAATCATCGTTCCACAGGGCGTCCATGCCGTATCCGCCCTTGTCCGACGGCAGGAGCATCCGGACATGCTGGGGTTCGTTTTCACCCACGACATAAATTTTGCGAGGCGCTCCGGCCTCCCGCACGCGCCGGGTCAGCGCGGCCATGATGTGCTCATCGGAATCGTCGAATATCTGTTGCGTGGCATCTATGCGCAGGCCGTCAAGATGAAACTCCTCGATCCAGTAGGCTGCGTTGGTCAGGACATACTCCCGCACAGGCCCGGCATTGGTTTCGTCGAAGTTGAAAGGATCTCCCCACTCACCCTTGTGCCGAGTGGAAAAATAATCCCTGGAGAACTGCCGCAGGTAGTTTCCGTCCGGGCCAAGATGATTGTAGACCACGTCCAGGAGAACCCCGAGACCGACTTCATGGGCTTTGTCCACGAAAAGCCGGAAGTCGTCAGGCGTTCCGTACAGCCGCGTCGGCGCGAAAAGGTTGACGCCGTCGTAACCCCATCCGAAACGCCCGGGAAAATCGGCCACGGGCATCACCTCCAGGACGGTGACGCCGAGCTTGGCCAGCTCCGGCAACTCCCGAACAGCCGCCGCCCAGGTGCCTTCCTGGGTGAACGTTCCGACATGCATCTCGTAGATCACCTGACCTTGCGGAGAAACGCCCGGCCAGTCATCATCGGTCCATGCAAATTTCGCGGGGTCGATCACCTGGGACGGACCATGAGGCCCGTTGGGCTGGCAGCGGGAAGCCGGATCGGGATATGGGCGGGGATCGTCGTCCAAACGGAAGCGATACATCGCACCTTGGGACAGGCGCGGAGCCAGGATAGAAAAATAACCGTCGCCCTCTTCCTCCAACGTGATCTCGAAAGGTTCACGTCCACCGGCATTGCCGTCGGATTCCACCACCAGCGTCACGACGCGCCGGCTCGGCGCCCATACCCGGAAATGAACACCATTCCCCATTGGTTCCGCGCCGATGGGATATTTTCGGACGGTCTTTTTTGCGATCTTCTTCCTGGGTTTCATCTGGCTCCTCACGATACCGGCAGACCTAAAACGGCCTGCGTGAACGCCGCAAGCGTCCAGCGCTACAAGACCGTCAGAAGCTTCCTTGCTGGAAATTGAGAGTGGAGGTTTCTGTACGTTGAGCAAATAACGGCTCAAGCAATAATAATAGTCGGACCTTGGCAACGGATGTCAACATCTGCCATGTGGAGATCTTCAACGTGATCAGGCCCTGATTTTGGACAAGATCCGGAATCTGCGGGAGCGTTTTTAGGAGATAATTGAGGAAGTTTTTCGGATTGGAACCTTGAATGTGAACCGCCCGCTGCGCTCAAGTCGCGGGGGACGCCAAGAAAACCATTTTTGAAAGCAAGGAAAGAGCTGCTTTCAAAAGGTTGGTAACTATTCAGCTTATTCTGTGGATGGTCATTCACATGCACTGGATTCCGGCTTTCGCCGGAATGACGTATCGGAGCAAGCCTTTCCCAATTCAGTCATACCGGCGAAGGCCGGTATCCAGTTCGAATATTTCTCGGAAGAGCGTGAGTAGTTACATTTTTTGCAACTACTCACCAGCGTTCCGGCTTGTCTCGATTTTTCGGCCTCGCAACTCCTTCGTCGGCTTCGTAGCATCGAACCATTGCGTAAATAAACAGCATTTGGCGCTTCATGCGTTTGGCAATGGTTCGATGAACGAATCCTGACTCAGTTAGACAGGCGATGCCGAAAAATCGAGACAAGCCGGACCACTTCATGCCACGTGATCAGAAGTGCTGATAGTTACCTTTTTTTAACCAACTCAGAACAATTAAACGGTGAATGCATCAAAAAAAGAACCACTTTCCCTGCGCTCCCGCTCGATGATCCGGGCGACATCGGCCGCGACCTCCCCGGTGAAGCGCGTGCATTGATCAAGATGTTCCACGGAGCAGTGCTTCACTTTTTTGGTGAGCACCCGGCAGCACAGGGCTTTGTTCCGGTCCTTGAACGTGTCGTGCAGTTCTTTTGCCAAGTTCATGCACTGCTTGATCCGTCGGTCTTTCGCTTTTTTCCGGCCAAAGACGAGGCCCAGGGCCATCACGCCGCCGGATACCGCGCCGCAGATGCACTTCGCGCCGCCGACCCCCATGGGAAAGCCGGATGCAGCGGCGATGACGTCATCTGAAACATCCGGCAGGTAATGGTCCTTGATCGCCTTGACCACCGCCTCGGAACAGTAGAACTCACCGGCCCGGTACATTTGCTCGGCATGCAGCCTGATATTCTCGATCATATCGTCAGTCTTCATTCATCCTCTCTCTGTGTTGAAGCAGCCCGCGGCAGCTATCCGTATCATCACCGCCGGGCATGTCTCAATTTCCGCAGTCTGCCCGGAATATCCCATTGCCGGCAACGTACGGCCGTGGGCCTGGGAACCAGATGTTCCCACTCCCGGCCGTCGATCATGGCTTCCCGAACATCCGAGGCGCTGATCCCCTTTTCCTCGGGCCGCACTTCCCAGAGCACATGGGTTTCCAAGCTGAGTTGCCGAAACTGATCCAATTTGCGTCGCCCCCAGTCATCGTAGATGGAAAGCAGGAACACGGCGTTGAACGGCACGTAATGGCGAAAAAGCTTCGGTTGGGTGATAGGCAGCGGTACGATGGTCATTTCTTCGTATGTCAGACCGACTTCCAGCAAAGAATCCCGAACAAGCAGCAAGCGCTCGAAATAGCTCAAAGGGTTGGCCAGAGCATCGGACCGTGTCCGATCCTCCTGCACTTCGCCGGTCAGACTGGGATCCGGGTTGGTGATCCCGACAACGAGATGCCGGCACAGTTCCTTGCCTGCCAGAAGGTATCGCATGTGATCGTTGTGCAGGACCTGAAAACGACCGTGAATCACACCCATGTCATACATTGCAATCTCGTCCGGTTTTTTTAATGTGCTCTGGCGCTTTGCGCCCGTGCGGATTCAGAACCTCAGCGGCTGATAATCCCCGGGCCAACACAGCCGGTCCTCGGGCGTGTCCCGAACGCCCTCCAGCCGGGCCTTGTCCAGGTGGTTCAGGATCAGGCGCATCAACTCGGTTCCCCGGACACTGCCCAGGCAGCCCCGTGCCGTGTGGATCTCGTCGAAGCGGCGGACCATATCCCGGCGTACTCCCCGGCCATGGATGATCAGCGGTACGGGTTCGCCGGAGTGAATCAAGTCCCCCGAGCTTGGCGTGGAATGATCCGCTGTCAGCACGATGAGCACTTCCGGGTCGTCCGTCAGTGCGGACAATCCGGAACCCAGGGCCCGGTCAAGGGCTTCGATGACCTTCATTTTGCGGACCGGGTCCTTGGCATGGGCCGCCTCGTCCGGGGCCTTGGTGTGCAGATGAATGAAGTCGTATCGCTCCAGTTGCTCCCGGGCCTGTTCCAGATCACGGGCGAAATCCGACTCCATATCTCCGCCTTCATGCGGCGGCAGGATATCCAAGCCCAGATACCGGGCCAATCCATGGAACACCGCGCCGGAAGCAATGCTCAATCCGCGCAGCCCGCAACGTTTGGAAAAGGCAACATTGGGGCGAAACCGTCCCGCCCGCTGGGTCACGATGCCGTTGATGGGCTTCAGCCCGCGCTCCCGGCGTCGGACATTGAGAGGATGTTGCCCCAGAACCCGGCGGACGTGGAGAAGATATGAACGTAATGCGGATGCCGTAATTTGAGCATCAAGATTATCGGCACATTCCGCCAGGGGCAGCACGTCCGGGATGAACCGCCCGTTACGCATCGGGCCGGTATCCGTGAATTTCGGCGACACGTTTCCGGACATGATCAGAACGCCGAAGACGCTCTTGACCGGAACATAGCGAATCCGCACCCCGCCGTGCTCCCATTCGGCCACAGCGGCGATCAGCTCTCGGACATCATCCGCCTCGGCCCGGGGTACATCCTCGGCCAGAACAAGACAGCCATCCCGCTCTTCCAGGCTCACAAAATGGGCCAGCACGGCGACCTGACCCTTTACCGGCTCCACTCCCGCGCCAAGGGCTTCCAGAACGCCGCGCCCGGGAAAATCTGCCCGGTCATATCCGAACATGGCCCAGTGTGCGGTCTCGCTGGGCAAACATTCGCCCAGCATGCCTGCATGGTACAGCCCGTTGGCGCCCGAAGCGGACAGGCGGTCCATGTTCGGCACATGGGCCGCCTGAAGCGGAGTCCGGTGATCCAGACAGACATGGCTGCGATCGCCGAGTCCATCCAGGACGATGAGCAGGCATTTCGAAGGCATGTATTTCTCAATCTCCTCTGGCAGTCTTAAAACACTCCATTTGACGAGACGTATGGGGAAACCAGGGTTAAACAGCGTGCATGTTAGCTCTGGTCCGGGCATCAGACTGAAAACGGCTTTGCAGGGAGCGCCGGATCATTTCCCGCGTGTTCCGCGCCGCGTCGGCATCCTGCAGTTCAACGGTCCACCAGGAGCACCGGGTTTCCAGCAGCCTGGCGATAATCGGCTCAAAGGGCTCCATGTCGTCAATGGGATGATGTCCGGATTCGTCTTCCCGGCCGTAGATATGCACTTCCCACAGTCGATGCGCGAAAAGATCGACAAAATCCTCCACCGTACAGCTTCCACTCTGGACCGAAGCAGACCCCAGTGCATGGCCGATGTCCAGGGTAATCATGGCCCCGGCTGCCGCGGCCCAGCTTGCGATGTTCCTTGGATCGCTGGAATGCCCTGTGCGCAGATTTTCCAGACAAACGATCATGCCCAACTTTCCGGCAAATTCCACGAGACGGGACAGATTGTCCACCAGGGTCGGCATGTGCACGGGCTGATCCGGGTTCAGGCCGCTGTGCACCGTGACCACCGGCTCGCTCAATCCGGCCATGGCGACAAGGGAACGCTGATGCACCTCCAGGGCGGCGGAAGCCAGGCTCGGATCCGCATGGCCCAGCTCATACTGAAAGTATCGGGTGTGGAAACGGATGGGCAGACCAGCCTGCCGGAAGGGAAGGATTATTTCGGGGAGGAGATCCAGGCGCTCCGGGTCCGGAGAAAACTCCACCGCAACGGCGTTCTCGCTCACCCACTGCAAGCGGGCCGCGCAGTCAGGCGATGCGGCGGTGAACGCCAGGGTGGGAGGACAGGGGCAGTATATTGAATTCATAATGAGATGCGGAAGCTCTCTTGAACAGCCTGCAACGCGCGCATGGGCAATATCCATGATGTCGTCCAATTGATCAACAGAGAATTCCTATCAGAAAAGCCGATATGCATCAGCTTTTTCAATTTGACATTCCTCCCCTGAATCATTTCTAAGATTGGAAATCCTCATGGAAATTCTCACGATGGAAACCAGGACAATGCAAGAAACACATCCCTCGGAATGGGAATTCGACGAAGAGTTCGACGGCGGTGAGGAAACCTGCGGCCGGGTGATCATCAACCTGTACACCTATCTGCTGCCCATGCCGCCCGGCACCAAGGTCCTGCTTATATCCAAAGATCCGGCTGCGCACATCGAATTCCCGGCCTGGTGCCGCATGACCAAAAACACCCTTCTGGACAAGCGGCATCCTTATTATCTCATTGAATACAAACCTGAACTGAAAAAGGAGTGATCCCATGGCCAACAGATTTTGCGTGACCATCAGCCATTGCCGAACCGATGGAGACAAGGCCACGCTGGGCTTCGTCGTTGCCAACGCGGCCCAGGGCAGCGAGAAGGAAACCATGATTTTTCTGAGTTCGGACGGCGTATATTGCGCGGTCAAGGGCGAGGCCGAGAAGATCGACGAGGGCGCGCCCTTTGCACCTCTCAAGGAATTGATCACCAAGTTCGTGAATGCCGGCGGCAAGATCTACGTCTGCACCCCCTGTCTGAAAAAACGCGGCCTGTCCGAGGCCGATCTGATCGAAGGCGCCGTTCCGGCCGGCGGCGCGGCCCTTGTGGAATGGCTGTCCACCGATCCGGCCTGCGTGGGTTATTAAGCCGAAAGGCAAACGGTAGAGGTCAGGATCAGTGATTGAAATCTGAAAAATCTGAATCAGAGATCAGAAAGAAGCGGAATAAAATGTGTATCGTCGGGAAAGATGCTTTCGCCCCGTGATCTTCCAGATGGCGAAGGCATCCGCACCGCACGATCATTTCTATTGTAATAGCAACTACTCCTGAGGTCCGGCTTAACATGATTTTGTGGAGTAGATGCCCGTGGAGAAAGAAATGACCGAAATCCTTGATGCGGCGGCTTTGAATGAATTGCGGCCGGAGCGGGTCTTTGACGGGGCGGATCTGGACTGCGGGTCCGGATTGATTCTGTTGATCCGGGAGAACATGCTCCAGATCCCAGTGGGCGAAATCCTGGAAATGCGCACTCGCGAACCCACGGTCAACGACGATCTGCCGCCTTGGTGCCGGATGTCCGGTCATGAATATCTCGGACGTCTTGAAGGCGACGGTTATGCCCGGTATTTCATGCGCCGGGGCGAGCCCAAAACGGCCGCCGGCGCGCCGCCCTCGGACGATCAGGCTTTGGCCGAGGATAAGAAAAAGGCCATGGATTACGAATGGCGGATGCGGGTGCGCTCCACGGGCAACCTGAAAAGCACGGTCTATTGCCGAAACTTCTCCTGGGATCTTGGCCAGCCGGCCAGCTTCAAGGACAAGGACGCCCACCCCTGCGCCGTGGAAGCTCTGCTTGGGGCGCTTGGCGGAGCCTTGAGTTCCGGCTTTGCCACGGACTGCGCCCGGGAAGGGCTGGATGTAGACGATATCGAGATCACGGTTCGGGGCAAGTTGCGCAATATCCTGGCTCACATGGGCCTGGAGCCGGGCGACCCGTCCTTTGCGTCCATCGAGGTGAAATGCTTTGCCTCGACCATGGACAACGAAAACAAGGTTCGCTCCACATGGGAGCAGACCGTGGCCCGCTCGCCCATTGCCGCAACCCTGGCCAAGGCGGTCGATCTGAACATCAAATTCGCGGTGGTCTGATCATGTTTACCACAACACAAGTCGGAAGCTGGCCCCGTTCGCGGGACATGCTCAAGGCCCTGCGCGACCGGCGGCTGGGCAAGATGTCCCGGGCCGAATTCGACGCCGTGGCCGATGAGGAAGTGCGGCGCACCGTGCGCATCCAGGAAGAGGCCGGCATGGACATCCTGGTGGACGGAGAGCACCGCCGGGACAACTTCTACTCCTTCATCACCGAAAAGATGGAAGGTACCCGGTTGATGAGCCTGGCCGAGATGCTGGACGAGGTGGAGGACAAATCCGGATTCGAGGAACTGCTCGGAACCCTGGATGTTCCGGCATCGGCCATCCGCAACCCCACCTGCGTCGGTCGGCTGGAACGCCGGGAGCCCCTGGCCGTGCAGGACTTCCAATTCGTGAAGAGCCTCACGGACAAGCCGGTAAAGATCACCCTGCCCGGCCCCTACCTCCTCAGCCGGTCCATGTGGGTGCCCGGCTATACCAAGAACGTCTATGTCGATCAGAAGGAGATGGGCGACGACGTGGTTCGCATCCTGCGCGAGGAACTACTGGACCTGGCCGCGGCCGGATGTGAATTCGTCCAATTCGACGAGCCGGTGCTGACCGAAGTGGTCATGTCCGCGGAATGCGGTCGCCGCACCTTCATGTGAGCGACCTTGGCCACCCGCCGTGATGTGGGTGAAGAACTGGAATACGCCGCGGAACTGATCAACCGGACCATGGAGGGAGTGCAGGGACCGCGCATCGGCCTGCACATCTGCCGGGGCAACTGGAGCACCCGGGAGGACGTCCTGCTGACCGGAGACTACAAGCCCCTCCTGCCGGCCCTGACCAGGATGCACATTCATCAGTACGTCTTGGAATACGCCACTCCCCGAGCCGGAGAAATCGCCGTGGTCGGTTCGGCACTCTCCGGAAACGTTCCGGGCACGAACAGACCCAGGGAACTGGGGCTGGGCGTGGTCAACCCGCGAACCACCGTGGCTGAAACGCCCGAGGAGATCGTGGCCAAGACCGAACTCGCCATGCAATTCTACCGGCCCGAGCAGCTCTTTCTGAACACGGACTGCGGCTTCGGCTGCTTCGCCAACCGCTGCGTGAACGTGGAAGAAGTTGCCGCGGCCAAGATCAGAAACATCGTCCTGGCCGCGAATATCCTGCGCGAACGCTACGCATAATCCCGTCAGCCACGCCACTTTTTGTAAGATACTGTAAATACTCAGCTAAACCGTGCATATGCAGACTGAATACCCGCCTTCGCGGGTATGACTGATTCGGAGACGGCATTGGATACGAGTCATTCCCGCGAAGGCGGGAATCCAGCGTCGGAATGAGGCCTAACCAGGATGTGCCGATAGTTACACTTTTTCCATTTCTGTCTGCAAAGGATACCTGCCGGTCAGGAGCAGGATTTCTGATTCAAAATCCCGAATTTCCATCTTCGTAGGCCTGACTTGTCTTATTCCATGCCGTGTGCGAACAGTCCTCCTCGTGCATTTCTATCTTCGCGCAGACGGAATGGTATCCGGCTCTATCCCATGAACAGCTTGTACAGTTACAGAAAAACACCGAATGAACCAATTAAGTAACGAAATTCTCGCCCTGCTTGAATCCGGCGAACCCTCGGCCCTGGCCACCATTGTCAGTCTTTCCGGTTCCGCGCCGCGGACTGCCGGCACCTGCATGGCCGTGCGCGGCAACGGTTCGATCATGGGGACCATCGGCGGCGGACGTCTGGAAGCCGAGGTCATTCAGGCCGGCATTGAGGCGCTGCGGACCGGGAAGGCCTTCTTGCGGCGCTTCGAGCTGACCGGCAAGGACGTTCGCGACATGGACATGATTTGCGGTGGAGTGCTGGACGTGCTGGTGGAGCCGGTGTGCGTCGATGAACGGACCATCGGTCTGTTGCGAACCCTTGACCGGCTCCGTGCTGAAGGCAGGCAATTGTTGCTGGCCACGCTGCTGCAAAACGACCGCAAGGAGCAGGATGAAGGATATGTCCCCCAGCGGCTGCTGGTGGAACTGACGCCCTCCGGACCGGTGTTTCATCCCCGCGAACCGGAAAATGCCGCCGCGTTCATCCCGCTCCTGGAAGCGGCGCGGACCCTAAAAAACACGGTCCTGTTCGATATGGAAAATGTGCGCTTGGTTGTCGAGCCGGTGCTTAATCCGGAAACAGTGCATCTTTTCGGCGCGGGACACGTTTCCATGGAGGTCGCAGCTCTGGCCCACCGAATGGGTTTTCGGGTGGAGGTCTACGACGATCGGCCGGAGTTTGCCAATCGACAGCGCTTCCCCAACGCCCGGGCCGTGCATGTTCCGGAGAGCCTCGCCACGGCCCTGGATAGTCGCCGGATCACCGACAACTGCTACATCGTGATCATCACCCGGGGACACAGCCACGACATGGACATCCTGGCCCAGGCTTTGCCCGCCAGAGCCGGCTACATCGGCATGATCGGCAGCCGCCGTAAACGCGACGCCATTTATGCGGCCCTGCGCCGCCAGGGGTTCAACCAATCCCAACTGGACGCCGTCCATTGCCCCATCGGCCTGGACATCCACGCCGAAACGCCTGCCGAAATCGCCCTGAGCATCGTGGGGGAACTGGTGAAGGTGCGGGCGGAACGATCCACCGCGGGTAAGAGGTTGGAACAAGCTGAAGCACCTTTTCGCATTGACGAGGGTGGAAGAAAAGAACCTTGAATGTGAACCCCCGCTTCGCTCAAGGCGCCGAGGACGCAAGGAAGAAAGAAATTTTTACTTGGCGGCCTTGGCGTCCTGAGCAAAGCGAGCGGTTCCCTTTTCCGGTCCACGTTCGATCCCTGCCAGGCTATTCGAGATTCAAGATTACCGAATACGCGCCGAACAGCGCCCAGGCCGGGCCGTTCACCCGCAGGCCGAGACGCCGGCAGCTGTCGGCGGTAATCACCGAGCAGATCTCGGTTCCATCCTCGAGACGCAGCAAAACTTCCGCATTCACCCGTCCGGCATTGACCTCCATGATCGTTCCCCGCAGCCGGTTCTCGGCACTGTTGGCGGCTGCCTCCTCGGTTGCTGCGATGAACACCCACGGCGCCTTGATCTCCGCGGTGACGAAAGTCCCGACTGCCAAACGCATCCGTTTCAAGCTGCCGTTTGTGATGATCGAGGAAATGCGCAGGCCGCCCAGGGTCAGGAGGATCACCTCGGACTGGATATCACCCTGGATGATTTCACTGATCTTGCCGAAGAAAAAGTTCCTGGCACTGGTCCTTTTCCGGCTTTCGCGGTCGATATGTCGCCGGACCGCATGGTGCATCTCCTCGTCGGAAACATCCAGAAAAGCAGCGGTCAGGTTGGGCGTGGAGTGGCCGAGGAGCTTCTGCACTACGGGCAGCGGCAGGTTGCCCCGCAGCAATTCCACGGAGCGCGCCCGCCGCAGTGCGCTGGGGTTGCCGAACTCCCTGGGCAGCCCGCAGGACTCGGCCCGTTCGTAGAACTTGCGTCGTACATGACCCGGATCGACCCTGAACAAGGCCTTGCCGGGCGATATTCCATCCGATGCCAGGAACTGCCGCAATTCTTCCACCAGATCATCCGGAATTTCAACCTGCCTGGAATTCTCCGCCCCCTCGCCTCCCACTCTGACAACCCGCTCTTCCAGGTTGATGTCCGTTACCTGCAGTTCCAGAATCTCATGCAGTTTTGCTCCGGTATGGCGGATCAGCAAGAATATGAGCAGAATCCGCCTCCTGGACCTGCGCACGTCCTGGCGCACGGAATCGTTTACCCAGTTGCGAAAGGAACGTTCCATTTCCGCAAGCTGCACTGAGTCCAGCATTTTCACGTCTGGCGGGACGGAAAAATGCGTGCCGGTTCGGAACCGGCTGCGACTGTCGTCGTCAAAGAATGAATCCACGGTTATTCCCCATGCTGGATTATCGCGACACCTCGGACCATGGCGCGGATGCCGATTCATAAGGCGACAACTTCGCCAGGGCAAGAAAGAACGCTGATTCGCTCTTCCGCTCAGACATATTGACATGGCAGTCCGGCGGATGTAGGCGACAATTGACACCTTAATTGCAGTTTTCGTGTCAGTCAGTTTAATCACGTGCTCTGAAAATGCCCTGATCCTGCTTTCACTCCCTTCTTCGATTCCGGATAGCCGGAAATCGCGTGATTTAGGAGGTTGTTATGCTGTTTCCCGTGGCCGGAATTGAAGTTGCGCCCTGGATTCCCTTTGTGGCCGGATTTTTCGTGGCCTTCATCTGCTCCATGGGCGGCGTGTCCGGGGCCAACCTGCTGCTGCCCTTCCAGATGAGCGTTCTCGGATTCGTCACCCCGGCGGTCAGCGCCACCAACCATCTCTTCAACATTGTGGCAATTCCCAGCGGCGTCTACCGGTTCATCCGGGAAGGCCGAATGGTCTGGCCCCTGACCTGGGTGGTTATTGCCGGGACGGTACCCGGCGTCCTAGTGGGCGTCATCCTGCGGGTGCGCTACCTGCCGGACCCAACGCATTTCAAGTTCTTCGCCGGTCTGGTGCTGTTGTACATCGGCTTTCTGGTAGCCCGCTCCCTGCTTAAGAAACCTGCTTCGGGCCAGGATAAGGCTTCCTCGGAAAAACGCTTCCAACAACTGGTGGCCGGATTCCGCAAGGAACAATCCTCGGCCGAGGCGGTTGGCAGGTCCCTGCCCTGCGTGGCCATGAACAGCTTCACCCTTTCCAGGATCGAGTACACCTTTTACGGAGAGACCATCCAGGCCCCGACCATGGGCATTTTCCTTCTCAGCGCCATTGTCGGCGTGGTCGGGGGGATGTACGGCATCGGCGGCGGCGCCATCATCGCGCCGTTCTTCGTGACCATCTTCTGCCTGCCCGTGTACACCATTGCCGGCGCCTGCCTGATGGGCACCTTTCTGACATCCGTGGTGGCCGCCATCTTCTATCAGGTCATTGCCCCGTTCTACCCGCACATGGCCGTGGCCCCGGACTGGGCTTTGGGCATCCTGATGGGAGCCGGCGGGATGATCGGCATGTACGCCGGCGCCAGGATGCAAAAGTTCGTTCCCGCCGTGTACATCAAATGGATGCTGGCAGTGATTCTGGTCTTCACGGGCGGCCGGTACGTGCTGGATTTTTTGTTCTGATTACCTGACGGCCAGTCGTCGGATGATCTGATTGCAAGTCGACGCGCATCATCCTGAAAAAGGGCGGAAACCTCGTATGCCGCAGTTTCCGCCCTGACTTTTCCAATGGGGTTTTCAGATCATGTTCCAGAACGGATCATCCCTGCCCTTCCCCGCTCGGATGGACGTTGAAAGATTCAAGGCGTGCCGCCAATCATCACCTCTCCACTGTCCGGATGATTCCAGGACTCACCTCGCCGGCCTTGGCCGTGCCGGTGAGCACCATGCATTGGGTCAGCTCCTGACGGATCTTTTCCAGATACGTTGCCGCGCCGTCCTTTCCGCCTCCTAGCACGGCCACTGAAAACGGTCGGCCGATGAGTACCGCGTCCGCCCCAAGGGCAAGCATGCGCAGGACATCGGCGCCGGAACGCACGCCGCCGTCGGCCAGCACGGTGATCTGACCGCGAACGGCGTCAGCCACCCCGCGCAAAACCCTGGCCGTGCCGGGAGTTCCATCCAGAACGCGTCCTCCGTGGTTGGAAACCACGATTGCCGCGGCACCGGCATCCACGCACATCTTGGCTTCGTCAGGCGTCATGATCCCCTTGACCACGAACTTGGCCTTGGTGCGGCGAATCACCTCCGCCAACTCGGCGACGGGCTTGGGCGAGACCGGCCGGCCCATCTTGCGCAAGGTGATCAGGCCGGCGGCATCCACGTCCATGCCCACGACGGTTGCTCCGGCATCCAGAGCCTTGTCCAGCTTGGCGAACAGTTCCTCGTCCTCCCAGGGCTTGATGAACGGAATGCCCCGGCCATCCAGGGCCTTGACCGCGGCAAATCCGCTTTCATGGATGACGGGCGGGACGCCGTCACCCGTGCAGCCGATTGTCCCGGCTTCGACACAGGCCGTGAGCTTGGCCAGGATATATTCCTCTTCAGCCATGCCGCCGCCCATGTTGAAGGATACGCCACCGATGGGCGCGGCCAATACCGGCATGGACAGATCGAATCCCAGGATGGACACAGACAGATCCGGCTGCGAGACGTCGTGCAGACAGCGCATGTTCAGTTGGATTTCCGAGAGGGCCCGCACATTGTCCTGAAATGAGGATCCGGTTCCCAAACCGCCCATGCCCGGGACTTCCCCGGCACAAACCCGTCCGTCACATACCGGACAAACCCGACAGAACCCCTTCATCAATGTCCGTGCCTGCACCTGTATTTCCTTCATGATTTCCTCCCTTCCGTTTGTTATGTACCCCATCAGACAAACTTCTTTCCATGTGGGCCGCAAATGCTTACCTTCATTTTGCCGATCATCATCGACAAGAGGTTCCCATGCCGACGCTCCTGCCCGACCAGATCGATTATCCGCACTTATTGCAACAGTTCCTGGAATCCTTGCCGCATGCCGCCTTCATTTGCTCCGCGGACGGCACCATACTGTACGCGAATTCCGAAGCCCAGACGACTTTCGGCCACGTGCCGAACTGGTTTTGCGACCGGAGCCTGAGTATTTTCTTTCTCCCGGAAGATACCGAAATTTTCTGCCGCAACCTGCTCCGCTTGGCCTGGAACAAAGGCGCCGTGAACGAAGAAGCGATGCTCCTGCGCCGCAACGGAACCCGTTTCATGGCCATGATCCATCTGCGGAAATATGACCACGAAGCCCAGCCTCTGCTGCTGCTCCACGTCCAGGACATCGACCGCCAGAAACAAATGGAGAACGTCCTGCAAGAGCTCGGCTATCAAGATTTACTGCGGGTTGCCAATGGGGTCGGCCATGAAATTCGCAATCCCCTGCTGATCATCGGCGGCTATCTGCGCAAGATGTACGCCTCCTGCAAGGCTACGGACGAGGACGACGCATCATATCGGTGCATTGTGGACAACTTGCGAAAAATTGAAAACATCGTCCGCAAAATCGAATTCTTCACCCATCCACCCAAGCCTGCACTGAACAGCACATCAACCGAACAGGTGGTGGAGGCAAGTGTCGCATCCCTTGCCCGGGAAATGCGCGCGGCCGAAGTCCGGTGCAGTATCGACGTGGAACCCATGCAGCTGCTCATGGATCAAGGTTTGATCACCAAAGTCGTATGCATTCTCCTGGAAAATGCCCTTGAAATCCTGCCCAGAGGCGGGGAAATCCGCGTCACAGGACATTGCAGGTCTTCATGGTACGTCTTCAGCGTTCAGGACAATGGTCCCGGCATCCCGGAAGAGCACCTTCCCTCCATTTTCCACCCTTTTTTCAGCACCAAACCCCAAGGCGCCGGCATAGATCTGGCCATTCTCAAACGAATCATCGACAATCATGACGGCCAGGCCCACGTGCTCTCGAAACCGGGACAGGGTGCGCGTTTTGATATCTTCCTACCCCTGGAGCGACGCCGCAGCATCCGCCTGACCTCCATCGAGCCTGATCAGCAATCCGCCTCCGCGCAACCCTGAAGGCATTCACCGGCAATCCATGTCAGATGTCCGGTTTACGAGGCCGGCGCATCAGTAACGAGACGCAAAAGCTAGATAAAATGGTCTCTGGTGTAAGAGTTTCGTGCATGCCAAAGGCCAAAGGCCGCCTCGAAAGACGGCCTTTGGCTTGACGATGTCGACGGATTCCGCCGTTATTTTTGACTTGCGCTGGAAACCAGGGGCCAGAGTTCGTCCACATGTTCCACGAACCGAACCTTGATCTTGCGGAGCAGTTCACTGGGCACTTCCTGCAAATCCTTTTTGTTCTGGACAGGAATCAGGACGGTTTTCAATTGATGCGCCACGGCCGCCAGAATCTTTTCCTTGATCCCGCCCACCGGCATCACCCGGCCCCGCAACGTGATCTCGCCGGTCATGGCCAGGTCGTTCTTCACCGGAATGTTGGTCAGGGCCGAAAGCAGGGCCGCAACCAGGGTCACCCCGGCGGACGGCCCGTCCTTGGGGGTTGCTCCGGCGGGAACGTGGATATGGATATCATTTTTCTCCGCGAAATCCGGATCCAGACCCAACGCCTTGACACGGCTCCGGGCGATGCTGAGCGCGGCCTGGGCGCTCTCCTTCATCACGTCGCCCAACTGCCCGGTCAGAATCAACTTGCCCTTGCCGGGCATGGTGCTCACTTCCACATGCAGCACCTCTCCTCCCACCGGAGTCCAGGCCAGACCAAGCGCCACGCCCGGGTAAAGCTCCTTGTCCTTCTCGCTTTCCAGAAATCTGGGCACGCCCAGCAGCTTGGTAACCATCCTGCCGGTCACCACGAACGGTCCTGACTCATCTTCGGCCACCTTGCGGGCCAGCTTGCGGCAGACGGTACCCAGTTCCCGTTCAAGATTGCGCAGTCCGGCCTCCCGCGTATATTCACGGATGATCTTGCCGATGATCTGGTCCGGAATCTCCACGTCCTCCGGCTTCAGCCCGTTTTCCTTGATCTGCCTCGGCAACAGGTAACGCTTTGCGATCTTGACCTTTTCCACTTCCGTATAGCCCGGAATCCGGATGACCTCCATCCGGTCCAACAAGGCCGACGGGATGGTGTCCAGCACATTGGCCGTACAGATGAACATGACCTTGGAGAGGTCGAATGGGACGTTCAGGTAATGGTCGCTGAAGGTGGAATTCTGTTCCGGGTCCAGCACTTCCAGCAGTGCCGAGGACGGGTCGCCGCGAAAATCCGTGCCGACCTTGTCCACTTCGTCCAGCATGATCACCGGGTTGCGCGTGCCGGCCTGCTTGATGCTCTGGATGATCCTGCCGGGCATGGAACCAATATAAGTCCGACGATGGCCCCGAATTTCCGCCTCATCCCGGATTCCACCAAGAGACATGCGCACGAATTTGCGGCCGAGTGAACCGGCAATGGAACGCCCAAGCGAGGTCTTGCCCACGCCGGGCGGGCCGACAAAGCAAAGGATCGGGCCCTTCATGTCCGGATTGAGCTTGCGCACGCTGAGATATTCCAGAATCCGGTCCTTGACCTTGTCCAGCCCATAATGGTCGTCGTCCAGGACTTCCTTGGCCTTCTGGATGATCAATTGATCCTTGGACAACTTCTTCCAAGGCAGCTCCACGATCCAGTCCAGATAAGTTCGAATTACCGTGGCCTCGGAGGATTCCGGATGCATGGATTCCAGCCGTTTCAACTGCTTGTCCGTTTCCTTGCGTACGTCCTTGGGCAGGCCTGCCTTTTTCAGGGAAGCCCGCAGCTCCTCAAGATCCTCGTCACTCTCCCCGGAATCACCCAACTCCTTGCGTATGGCCTTGAGCTGCTCGCGCAGGAAAAATTCCCGCTGGGCCTTGTCCATTCCTTCCTTGGCCATGTTCTGGATCTTGGCCTGCATCTCCGCGACTTCGGCTTCCTTGAGCAGTTGCCGGTTGACCAAAGCCAGGCGCTGGACAGGGTCCTCGCAAGCCAGGATTTCCTGGGCGTCCTCGACCTTCATCCGAAGATTGGAGGCGATAAGGTCCGCCAATCGGCCCGGCTCCTCCACGTTGTTCAGAACGGCCAGAACGTCCGGAGAGGCGATGCCCCGCAACGACAGGATTTTTTCGCTCTGTTCCCTGGCGGTGCGGACCATGGCCTCCAATTCCGGCGTCGGCTCCCGCACCTCCTCTTCCATGATCGGCTCGATCTCCACCATGTGAAAGGGTTCATTCTGAACATACCCGGTGATCCGCGCCCGGGTCACGCCCTGGACCAGCACCTTCAAGCGCCCGTCCGGCATTTTCAGCATGCGCATGATCGTGGCCAGGGTGCCCACGGAATGCACCTCTTCCGGACCGGGGTCGTCGGTTTTTTCTTCTTTCTGGGTGGCGATCAGAATGTGCCTGTTGGAATTCAGCGCGGCGTCCACGGCGAGAATGGACCGTTCCCGTCCGACGAATAGCGGCAGGATCATGTAGTTGAAGACCACCACGTCCCGCACCGGCAGCAGGGGAACATTCTGGGGCAGTTCCTGACCGACGTTGCCGCCGTCTCGATCTTCGGATTCGGAAACCGGCTCCACGGAGGACCCAAGTTTCACATGCGCCTCCTGCTCCTCGGATTCATTAATGACTTCCACATGCGGGGTATCATCGTTGGTACTCATATTGAAATACTCCTTTGGATTTATCTCATTCTTAGTTTCTTCGGAAAATTATCATCGGCGGGAACTGGTCCTGCTTGAGCCGGCGCACAATGACTTTTATCCAAACGAATCATGGCTTTATCATGCTTAATTCGACAGCTCATCACCGTGATGACGCGGTGATTTCAAAACCGGCAAACGGTTCGTCGCCTTCCTGGTATGTCACGTCTACTCCGTCCACGCGACTCATGGGCGGACCTTCGCCAAGCCGTCTCTGAAACATTTTCAGGACATGATCCGGCCCTTGAGCCGTCACTTCAACACGTCCATCGGATACATTCCGGACCCATCCGGTCAATCCGAGCTGGCGGGCCTGGTTTCTCGTCCACGCCCGAAAAAAAACACCCTGAACGCGGCCGGAAACGTATGCATGCAATTCCTTCACGAACGTACCTCCTGTTCCGTCAAAGCAAGCCTTGGGCCTGGAAACTGAAGTAGTCGGATTCCGTGACGATGATATGATCCAGAACCCGGATATCCATTTCCTGGGCCGCACGCTGCATTTTCCGCGTCAATTCCTGATCCTGGATGGACGGTTTCGGATCCCCGCCAGGGTGATTGTGCACCAGGATCAACCCGCTGGCTTGATGGTGCAGAACCATGCGCAAGATCTCTCTGGGATAGACCGGCGTCTGGTCCACGGTTCCCCGGCTGACTTGGCGCCACTGCACAAGACGATTCTTGTTGTCCACCAGGGCCACCCAAAACTGCTCGGTCAACTCGTGGCCCAGACGAGCAATGGCAAAATCAGCCACGGTCCGGGGGTGGCTGAAGACGTGGCGTTCCTGGACCGCCCCCTCCTGCACCCTTCCCCAAAATTCACGCCAGACATCCAGCAGGACGATCACGCTGGAACTCATCCCGGGAACCCCTTCCAGTTCGTTCGGACGGGCGTAATAGATGCCGCGCAACGAGCCGAAACGGGTCAGCATCTCCTTGGCCAGCTGCTTGGTGTCCCTGCGAGGCAGGGCATACCCGAGGAGAAGTTCCATGACTTCGTAATCCGCCAACCCCTGCGAGTTTTCGGCAAGGCGGGCCTTGAGCCGTTTCCGGTGTCCGAGATAATGCTTGTCCATGGGCATATAGGTATGGATGCTGGTTATGGCAATGAAAATTCGCCCAACAAACCATATTTTTCAAAAAACATGGCCGTAGGAACGGTTTGTATCAACAAAAACCTTGAAAGCAAACCGTTTGAAGCCTTCAGTAGCCTTTTTGCGCCCTGATGGACGGCAAATTGGACGAAGAATGGCGAGGAAGGAAGGTGTGGAGAACGATATGAACCTGGAACAGGTTCAACGAGCTGTTATCTCTGAGTTTGAGAATGCCTGGAGAGATTGGAAACGAGAAACTCCAGAATCTGGTCCGCTTGTTTGCGTCCGGATTTGAGGTCCTTTTCCGCCTGGAAAACCAGGTTGATAATCGCGGCGATGCCCTGCTCGCCCATCTGCCTGGCCAATCGTCGCTTGTCGTCCTTGATGCTCGGCGGCAAGGAAACTGAAGCGTCCTCACCCGCGTTGAGCATCCCGAGGGTACGCATTTCCCATTGCAACAGCCCCAGGATCGGCATGAGCATTCCGGAACCGCCGGCCTCGTGATCCGCCAGTACGGTTCGCCAGATTTCGGGGTTGGCCGGGGAACGCAACGCCGCCTTCAGAAAGGCAAAATTATCCATGGCCGACGCTTCGCCCAAAAGATGCAGGTCCGCGTCCTCCACCTGACGTCGCTCGCCCAGGTGCAGTTCCAGCTTCAGCAACTCGTTGCCGAACCGAGCGCCGTCCAGGGGCAACAGGGCGGCCATCCTTTCCGCGACATTCGGCGCAATGGAAATGCCCCGGCGGCCGGCCCAGCTTTGCAGTTCCGAACGCAGCGTCTGCGGCGTCATGCCCGGGAATTCCCAGTACCACTTCTTCTTGCGGGCAGCCTTGTAAAAACTCTGCTTGGCCAGAACCGCGGGCACGGCCGGCGTCCTGCCCTTCCAATCTCCTTCCAGGCAGAAAAACACCCACAAATCCGGCTTGGCCTTGCGCAGCAACGGCTCAAGATCCGACCAGACCTTGACGGTCAGGGCATTGGCCCGGCGCAGGACCAGAACCCGGCCCTTGCCCAGCAGGCTGAGCAAACCGGGCATGGAAAGCATGGTCCAGAAGCCGGATTCCAGAGGCTCGTCAGCCCAGAACGTCGTCCTGCTCCACTGTGCGCATCCGGCGGCGCTGATCAGCCGGTTGATCTCCCGTTGCATCATCCAGGGATCAGGGCAGATACAGAAAAAGAAGGGAGCGCGGGACATGCGGTACCGTCAGGAATGAGGGATGGGATTGATGATGATAACGATTGATTCTCAACTAAGCATGGAGATCACGGAAGATGGAGCGCAACGACGGACTCGCCTTGGCGACGTGTCGTTGCGCTCCTGAAGGGTCATCATTTCCGGGTGACGATGTTCAGCAGCTTGCCGGGCACGAAGACCATCTTGGCGACTTCCCGGCCGGAAATGTGTTTTTGAATGTTTTCGCTGGCCAGGGCCTCACGTTGAACCTGTTCTCCGGAAGCATCCGCGGCAACGGTCATCTTGGAGCGAACCTTGCCGTCCACCTGAACCACTATGGTCACCTCGTCCTGGATGAGAGCCTGGGGGTCATGGGCGGGCCAGGACTGGTGGGAAAGCAGATCGGCATGGCCGACAAGCTGCCACATTTCCTCGCACAGATGCGGCGTCACCGGAGAGAGTACCACCAGGGTGGAGGCCACTGCCGAGGACAGCATTTTTTTGCCGGCATCGGTGGTGCGCAAAACGTCCTTAACCTGGTACATGGTGTTCACCAGTTCCATGACCGCGGAAATCGCCGTATTGAATTGAAAACGGTCGGCGATGTCTCCAGCCACCTTGACTACGGTTGCGTGCTCCTTGCGCCGCAAGGTCACGGCTTCGGGAACTTTCGCAGCCTGCGCATCCTGGGCCGAGGCCGAGCATGGAGCAACGGCGGTCAGATCCGGGGCCAGATCCGTCACCAGCCGCCATAAACGGTGCGTAAAGCGCTGGGCGCCTTCGATGCCGGAATCGCTCCAGTCCAGGTCGCGCTCGGCAGGTGCGGCAAACAGCAGGAACAAGCGCACCGCGTCCGCGCCGTAGCGCTGGGTCATCTCGTCCGGCGAAACCACGTTGCCCTTGCTCTTGCTCATCTTGGCGCCGTCCTTGAGCACCATGCCCTGGGCCAACAAGGCCTTGAACGGCTCGTCCATGGCGACGTAACCCAGGTCGCGCAGGGCCTTGACCCAGAATCTGGCGTAGAGCAGGTGCAAAATGGCATGCCCCACCCCGCCGATGTACTGATCCACCGGACACCAGTAGGCCAGATCCTCGGCGCGGAAAGGCTTCCCGTCCTCCCAGGGGGCCGTGTAACGCAAAAAGTACCAGGAACTCTCCACAAAGGTGTCCATGGTGTCCGTCTCCCGCCTGGCTGGCCCGCCGCAGAGGTGGCAGGTCGTCTGCACGAAATCCTGCGCATCGGGCAGGGGGGACCGTCCGTCCGGTCGGACCTGCAGATCCAAAGGCAGGATGACCGGCAGGTTTTCTTCCTTTTCCGGGACCACGCCGCACGATTCGCAGTACATGACCGGAATGGGCGCGCCCCAGTACCGTTGCCGGCTGATGTTCCAATCCCGCAGGCGATAATTGATCGCCCGTCGGCCTAGGCCATGCGCTTCCAGGTGGTCGGCCACGGCCACCTTGGCCGCTTCGTTGTCCATGCCCGTGAACGGGCCGGAATCCACCAGCAGGCCGGGTTCCGGCCGGGCTTCGGTCATGGTCGCCCCGTCCATGGTCCGGCCCTCGGGGATTATCACGGGCAGAACTTCCAGATCGTATTTGCGGGCAAACTCGAAATCGCGCTGATCATGGGCCGGAACCGCCATCACCGCGCCGGTGCCGTAGCCCATGAGTACGAAATTGGCCACCCAGATGGGCATCTTCCGACCAGTAAAGGGATTCAGGCAATACCGTCCCGTGAACACGCCCTCTTTTTCCAGGTCTTCGGCGCCGCGAACCATCTTGTCCATGTTCCGGACCTTGTCGCAAAAAGCGCGGACTTCCGCTTCCCGCGACGACCCCGCGATCAGCTCCTCGACCAGGGGATGTTCGGCGGCCAGGCTCATGAACGTCGCTCCGCATACCGTATCCTGGCGCGTGGTGAACACGCGAATGGACTGCGTTGCGTCCTCGGCAGGCTCTTCCAGGGCAAATTCGATTTCAGCGCCGATGGACTTGCCGATCCAGTTGCGCTGCATGCTCACGACCCGCTCCGGCCAACCGCCCTCAAGACCGTTCAGATCCTGGAGCAGTTCCTCGGCATATTTGGTGATCCGCAAAAACCACTGGGTCAGTTCCTTCTGCTCCACCTTCGTGTCGCAGCGCCAGCATAATCCGTTCTCGACCTGTTCGTTGGCCAGAACCGTGTTACAGGATTCGCACCAGTTCTGGGCGGCCTTGTGACGATATGCAAGGCCTTGCTCGAGAAACTTCAGGAAAAAAAGCTGCTCCCAGCGGTAATATTCAGGCAGGCAGGTTGTGACTTCCCGCCGCCAGTCCAGGGAATATCCCATCCGCTGCAACTGGGTGCGCATGGTGTCGATGTTTTCCATGGTCCACTTGGCCGGATGAACCCCGTGCTTGATTGCCGCGTTTTCCGCCGGCAGACCAAAGGCGTCCCATCCCATGGGATGGAGGACGTTGAAGCCCTGCATCCGTTTCAAGCGGGCCACGGCGTCCCCAATGGAATAGACGCGGGCATGGCCGATGTGGATGCGCCCGGAAGGGTAGGGAAACATTTCCAGCACATAGTATTTGGGAAGCGCGGCATCGGTTTCGGAATGAAATGTGCCCTGCTCTTCCCAAATCCGCTGCCATTTGACCTCGACTGATTGTGGATCGTAACGATCCGTCACCTTCTCCATTCCCTCTCCCGTACCTCGTTGTCTCATGTCGTTGCATCAAGATCATGCTTGGTTGAAAACCGCATGTGGGGCATCCGCGCTTCCCATTGCCGCACGACCTGATAGACCATCCTGCGCCGTCCGCCGACATCCAGGAAAACAAGGGCATCCCCCAGGTAGGCTCCCCAGAAGGGATTGCCCCATCTGGCAAGGGCCGAATCCGCGGGCAGACTTGTGGTCTGGAGCAATGACCCGACATCCAGCCACCATGCCGGCCAGGCCAGATTATTCATCTGAATTGCCATTAACTTCGACCAGGCAGCCACATCCCCAGGTGCGGCCACAAGCCAGTCCAGCGCCCAGCTGGTCCGTCCCTGCGCATCCGTGAGTATTCGCACTTCAGCCTGACCGGCTCCGGAAAAATGCTCCCGGCCCGCCAGAATTCGGACATGGCGAACATGGGGGGGACACTGTTCAGAACTGCTTATGAAGCCCAAATTCACCATGGCTCACCGCCTTGGCCACGGCGTCCAGAATACCGTTGACAAAAGGAAACGATTGGTCGTCCGCAAACGCCTTGCTCAGTTCCACGGCCTCATTGATGCTCACCCGCAGCGGAATGTCCGGCTCATGGAGCATTTCATAGACGCTCAGGCGCAATATGCTCAGTTCGGCCTTGGCGATCCGGGCAATCCGCCAATGTTTGGAAAAGCGCTGGATGACTTGGTCGATCTCCTCCCGAAACAGGTAGACTCCGGTGGCCAGCTTGGCGGCATATTCCCGGTCCTCCAGCGTCAGGGGGGCTGGATCCGAAACCGCGGCGCTGGTCTCATCGCTCCAGTCCTCCTCATCCACGGGCAGCTCAAAAAAAGCCCGCTGCACCTGCTTTTTGTCCTCGAAGGTCCGGAAATTCATGGAGAAGACGAACTGCAGGGCCCGCCTGCGGGCAGATCGGCGATGAACTTTAGGGGTTTCCATGGCCATCAATCAGACTTGCTCCAAAACACGAATCAGTTCCAGGGTCGCGGCGGCCGCATCAACGCCCTTGTTGCCGGCCTTGCTTCCGGCCCGCTCGATGGCCTGCTCCAGGGTGTCCGTGGTCAGCACGCCGAAGCCAATGGGTACGCCCGTCTCCAGCATCACCTGAGCCAGGCCCTTGGAAACCTCGGCGGAAACGTAATCAAAATGCGGGGTGGAGCCGCGGATCACGGCGCCAAGGCAAACCACGCCGTGGTATTTTTTCGTTTCCGCAAGACGTTTGGCGGCCAGGGGCATTTCGTAGGCGCCCGGAACGCGCATCAGGGTGATGTCGCTTTTTTCGGCGCCGTGGCGCAGCAGATAATCGACAGCGCCGCCAACCAGGCGATCCACGATAAAATCGTTGAACCGGCTGGCCAGAATCGCGAAGCGCAAGCCGGTGGCGTCCAGGCGGCCTTCAATGGTTTCAAGATGGTACATCCGTCTTCTCCTTGTCTGCTTTGAAATCCAGCATGTGGCCCATTTTTTCCTTCTTGGTCATCAGGTACTGCAGGTTTTCCGCGCAGGCCTGCACTTCCACGGGAACCCGGCCGGCCATTTCCAGGCCATACCCTTCAAGGCCGACGATCTTCTTGGGATTGTTGGTCATCAGGCGCATCTTGCTCACACCCAGATCCACGAGGATTTGCGCTCCGACACCGTAATCGCGCAGATCCGGAGCAAACCCCAGCTCCACGTTGGCTTCCACGGTATCCTTGCCGTTGTCCTGCAGACAATATGCCTTGATCTTGTTGGCCAGACCGATGCCCCGGCCTTCCTGACGCATATAGAGAATCACGCCGTTGCCGTCCTCGGCAATGGTCTGCATGGCGGTCTGCAATTGGGGACCGCAGTCGCAGCGCAATGAGCCGAAGACGTCGCCGGTCAAACACTGGCTGTGGACGCGCACCAGGATCGGCACATCCGGAGAAATCGTCCCCTTGACCAGAGCCAGGTGCACGCCGTTGTCCACGTCGCTCTCATAGGCATAGACCCGAAAATCGCCGTGGCAGGTGGGCAAATTGGCCTCGCCCACCCGGCGCACGGAGAGCGAATCATGCCTCATCCGGTGCCGGATGAGGTCGGCGATGGAAGCGATCTTCATGTCATGTTTGGCCGCGAACACTTCCAGATCCGGCATGCGGGCCATGTTGCCGTCGTCGCGCATGATCTCGCAGATCACCGCCGCGGACTTCATTCCGGCCAAACGGGCCAGATCCACGCTGCCCTCGGTCTGTCCGGCCCGGACCAGCACGCCGCCCTTTCTGGCTCGCAAGGGAAACACGTGACCAGGGGAAACGATGTCTTCGGCCTTGGCGTCGTCGGCCACGGCAGTCAGGATCGTGGTCGCCCGGTCATAGGCGGAAATTCCCGTGGACACGCCGGTGCGCGCCTCGATGGACACGGTGAAGGCCGTTCCGAAACGGGATTCATTGCGCGTGGACATCATGGGCAATTCCAGCTTTTGCACCAGCTCCTGCTCCATGGCCAGACAGATCAGCCCGCGGCCGTGAATGGCCATAAAGTTGATGACCTCCGGGGTCACGCTCTCGGCGGCAATGGTCAAGTCACCTTCATTTTCCCTGTTTTCGTCATCCACGAGGATGATCATCCGCCCCTGGCGAATGTCCTCGATGGCCTCTTCAATGCTGCATAGCGCCATATTCGTCCCTCTTTGACTTCGGGCTGTTAAAATCCATGTTCGCGCAGAAACGCCTCACTGATGCCGTGGTCCGAGGATTTTTTCGCCTCGGTCCAGGGCCCCACCATGCGTTGCACGTACTTCCCGATCAGGTCGGTTTCCATATTCACATCCCGGCCGGGCTGCCACTCGGCAATAGTGGTGTTACGCCATGTTTCCGGGATAATGTTCACTTCCAGAAAATTGTCTCCGCAACTGTTGACCGTCAGGCTGATTCCGTCCAGGGTCACGGAGCCTTTCGGTACGACGAGCGTTGCGAACTCCGAGGGGAATAAAATCTTGAACCACCGGGACTGACCAACCTGGCGCATTTCCCCGACCTGCGCCAGACAATCCACATGTCCGCTGACCAAGTGGCCGCCGAGACGGTCTCCCAGCGCCAAAGCCCGCTCCAGGTTGACGCGCATTCCCGGTTTTAATTTACCCAGGTTGGTCAGCTTCAGGGTCTCACCGGAGGCATACACGGCAAACCGGTCGGCACTGAAGGATTCCACGGTCAGGCAAACGCCGTTGATCGCGATGCTCTCGCCACGTACGTACCCCTGCATGGGCGTATCCGGCGAAATTTCCAGACGGGTTTCCCGTTCCCGGGCCGAAGAGGCGCCCTGCCCCATCACGCCGAGCACCCTGCCTGGGCCTTGAATCAAGCCTGTGAACATCAGCTTCGCTCCTTGTCTTCAGCCTTGCCCGCAGCCATATCATCCGGGCGCAAAACCAGCAGAAGATCATTCTCAAGCCGGCGCACCCGGGCTGTTCGCCAATGCCGGGCTCCGTTCATCCGCTCCACCGTGGAACCGGAAAGCATGGACACGGCCTGGGCGTCGCCAAGGGTTTTGGGCGCGAGAAACAGCCACCACTCGCCCACCAAATTTTCGGAGACCAGATGCTGGGCCAATCCGCCGCCTCCCTCGCAAAGGACATCCATCACGCCCAGCTCGGATCGCAGCCGGACAAGACCTGACCGGAGATCGACGAGATCGCCGGTCCCTGCCCCCCAGACCCGGACGCCAAGCTCGCGCAAGTCGTCCGCCCGGGCGCTGGACGCTGTTTCGACGGTTGTCAGAAAAATTGTTTCCATGGGGCGTTCGCGCAGGAGGAACAGGTCGGCGCCCGGTTCAGGCAGACTGGACCCGACCACCACGGCCAGGGGCTGGAATCTTGAGCTTTGCGGTGCAGCGCCGGAAACTCCGCGGCAGGTCAGCCTGGGATTGTCCACGCGCAATGTTCCGGCCCCCACCATCACGGCTTGGGCCCGTCCGCGCAGTTCATGGACCATTGCCCTGGAGACGGCGTTGGTGATCCATTGGGAATCCCCGGAACGTGCGGCAATACGTCCGTCCAGGGTCGCGGCCAGCTTTAAATAGAGGTAGGGGCAGGGAGTGTGCACCCAGGTCAGAAAATCGGCAATCAGATCTTCGCAGGCCGTTTCGGCGATGCCGGTCACGACCTGCACGCCATGATCGAGTAGAAAGGCGATCCCGCCTCCCACCACGCGCGGATTCGGGTCCGTCGCCCCCACCACGACACGGGAGACGCCGGCTTGGATAATGGCCTGAGTACAAGGGGGGGTGCGCCCGGTATGATTGCAGGGCTCCAACGTCACCCAAAGGATGCATTCGCGAGGGTCCACGCCGCGTTCTCTTGCGTCGCGCAGGGCTTCCACTTCGGCATGGGCCTGACCTGGGCCGTGATGATAGCCCTTTGCAACGATCTGACCATCTCGGGTCAGGACGGCTCCGACGCAAGGGTTGGGAACGGTCAGCCCCTTGCCCAGCTCTGCCAGAGCAACAGCCTCCAGCATGATCGCTTCAGCGTTGTCAGGAAGCGGAAAGCTGTTCAAAGCGCACTCCTGCTTCGCGCAGCATGTTCACGGCCAGTTCGTCCGGATAACCTTGCTCGAAAAAAATGGCCCCGATGCCGCAATTGATGAGCATTTTCGTGCAGATCAGACAGGGTTGCGTGGTGCAGAAGAGTTGGGCGCCGGACAGGCGAATGCCGTACATGGCGGCCTGGATGATCACGTTCTGCTCGGCATGCAACCCGCGGCAGAGTTCGTGGCGTTGCCCCGAAGGTATGCCCATTTGTTCGCGCAGGCATCCGATATCCAGGCAATGGTCCAGACCGGCCGCCGCACCGTTGTATCCCGTGGCCAATATCCGCTTGTCCTGCACGGCAACAGCGCCGACCCGGCGCCGCAAACAGGTGGAGCGTTCAGCCACGAGTCTGGCGATGCCCATGAAATAGTCCGGCCAAGGCAGACGCATTACGGACGAGTTTCCAGTCTGTTCACAATAGTGCAGAGCCTCCGCGGATTTCTCAAAAGATCCTGAAACTCATCCGTTATCAGGCCACAAACAGCGGAAAGCGACCGGCAAAGGCCTGGACGTCGGCTTTGATCCGCTGCAGTTCGCTTTCATTGTCGCGGTGCTCCAGCGCGGCCACGATCCATTCAACCACGGTCGCCATGTGCTCCTCGGTCATCCCCCTCGTGGTCAGAGCCGGCGTTCCCAGTCGGATGCCTGACGTCACGAACGGAGAGCGGGTTTCAAAGGGCACGGTGTTCTTGTTCACGGTAATTCCGGCCTTGTCCAGGGCGATCTCCGCGTCCTTGCCCGTGATGTCCTTGGACGTCAAATCCACCAGCATCAGGTGGTTGTCCGTGCCGCCGGAGACCAGGGAAAAACCGGCGTCGACCAGTGTCTTGGCCATGACCTGGGCGTTCTTGATCACCTGCTGCTGATAGCGGACGAAGCTTGGCTGCAAGGCTTCCCCGAAGGCCACGGCCTTGGACGCGATGACGTGCATCAGGGGGCCTCCCTGGATTCCGGGGAAAATCTGGGAGTTGAGCATCTTGCCGAACTCCTCGGTGGACAGGATCATCCCCCCGCGAGGTCCGCGCAGGGTCTTGTGAGTGGTCGTGGTGATGAAATGGGCGCTGCCTACGGGCGAAGGATGCAAATCCGCGGCGATCAAGCCGGCGATATGGGCCATATCCACCATCAGCTTGGCCCCGACTTCGTCGGCGATCTCCCTGAATTTGGGAAAATCAATGGTCCGCGAATAGGCGCTGGCTCCTGCCACAATCAGTTTGGGCTTGTGCTCCCGGGCCATGGCCAGGACCTGATCATAATCTATAACGCCGGTATCCTTGTGCACCCCGTAGAAAACCACCTTGTACAACTTGCCGGAAAAATTGACCGGGCTGCCGTGGGTCAGGTGACCGCCGTGGGAGAGATCCATGCCCAGGATCACATCCCCGGGATTCAGGGCTCCGAAATAGACCGCCATGTTGGCCTGGGAGCCGGAGTGCGGCTGGACATTGGCGTATTCGGCCTTGAACAGCTTCTTAGCCCGGTCCTGGGCCAGGGTTTCGGCCATATCGACATACTCGCAACCGCCGTAATACCGTTTCCCCGGATAGCCCTCCGCGTATTTGTGCGTCAGGACGCTGCCCATGGCCATGCGCACGGACGGCGAGGTAAAGTTCTCCGAAGCGATCAGCTCCAGCTTGTTCAGTTGTCGCTGCTCTTCAAGATAAATGACTTCAGCAATGTCCGGGTCGTGGCGACGGAGGTCGTCGAGGTTCATGTGGTCTCCGGGAGTATTTTTCTGTTAGGCAATGAATTGTATAAACGAGATGAAGCTTGCTGAATACGTAAATGCCGAAGCCTTTCAATCAACAATCGTCATCCTTCCCAGCGCTTGAACATAATGGTGGCGTTGGTCCCGCCGAAGCCGAAGGAATTGCACAGCACGTATCGGACTTGCGCTTTTCGGGAACCGTCCGTGACGTAATCCAGGTCGCATTCCGGATCAGGCTCGACCATGTTGATGGTTCCGGGGATCACCCCATGGTGCAGGGTCATCACGGAAAAAACGCTCTCCACGCCGCCGGCGGCTCCGAGAAGGTGGCCGATCATGGACTTGTTGGCCGTGATGGGAATGGACGAGGCATGTTTGCCGAAAACCGTCTTGATGGCGCGGGTTTCCGTGATGTCGTTCAGCTTGGTGGAAGTGCCGTGGGCATTGATATGGTCCAATTCCTCGGGTGGAATTCCGGCTTCATCCAGAGCGGCCCGCATGGCCAGGGCCATGCCCTCGCCGTCCTCATGGGGAGCGGTAATGTGATAGGCGTCCGATGAAGCCCCGTAGCCCACGACCTCGGCCAGGATCGTCGCCCCTCTGGCCTTGGCGTGTTCCAGCGTCTCCAAAAGCAATAGTCCGCAGCCCTCGCCCATCACGAAACCGTCTCGATTGTTTTCAAAGGGACGAGATGCGGTCAGGGGATCGTCGTTGCGGGTGGAAAGGGCGCGCAGTGCATTAAATCCGGCCAGAGCCAATGGCGTCAGGCTGGCTTCGGTGCCGCCGCAGATGGCGACATCGGCCCGGCCGAGCAGCAGTTCGGAGTAGGCGGTTCCGATGGCGTGCAGCCCCGAGGCGCAGGCCGAAGTGGTCACGACGTTGTTGCCCTTGGCGCCGGTGAAAATGGAGACCTGACCGGAAGCCATGTTGGCGATCAGGGAGGGGATGAAGAACGGAGAAACCTTGCGCGGCCCGCCACTGAGCATCAGAGTTTGGGAACGCTCCAGGGCGTCGAGTCCACCGATGCCGCATCCGATGATCACCGCGGTCCGGTGGGCAAGATCCGCCGGGATCTCCCAGCGGGCGTTCTCCAGAAGCATTTTCGCGCCTGCCACGGCAAACTGGGCAAAGAGTTCCATGCGGCGAGTCTGCTTGACGGGCATGTATTTTTCCGGATCGAAGCCTTTGACTTCTCCGGAAATCTTGGTTGCATGCTCCTGAACATCGAAACGAGTCATCGGTCCTATCCCCGATTCCCCCTTCAGCAGCCTCTCCCAACTTGTTTGAAGATCCACCCCCAAGGGAGTGAGTGCCGACAGACCGGTTACCACAATTTGTTTTTTGGACATCGCTTCCACCTTACGGGTGAGGACGGGAAAAAAACGAGCGTCTCGTGATCATGCGACATGGATCACAAGACGCCCGGAACATATGCGAGAACCCTCGAAATCGAAATTATCCGATCTTGGATTGAATATATGCCAAAGCGTCTTTGACCTTGGTCATCTTCTGGGCATCTTCATCCTCGATCTCAACGCCGAACTCTTCTTCCATGGCCATGATCAATTCCGTCAGATCCAGAGAATCCGCGCCCAGGTCATCGACAAAGGAAGCATCCGGCGTAACCTGATCAGCGGAAACGCCAAGTTGATCAACGACGATTTTCTTAACTTTTTCTTCCAGTGACATGCTAATCTCCTCTCATGTGAAATAAGTAGATGGGTTATTGTTGCAAAAGCATTCAGGCAGCGATTTCAGCTATCGTTCGATGACGAACATCCCGTTCGTCCCGCGGCACAAGGCCGGACTACATGTACAATCCGCCGGTCACGCCAATCACCTGCCCGGTGATGTAGCTGGCGCTCTCGGTTGCCAGAAAGGCAACCGTTTCCGCGATTTCCTCGGCCTGACCGAAACGGCGGGCAGGAATGCGATCCATGTATACTTTTTGAATATCCTCGGACAAGCCGGCGGTCATGTCCGTATCGATGAATCCGGGCGCCACGGCATTGACCGTGATTCCCCGCGAGGCCAGTTCCAGAGCCGCTGATTTGGTCAACCCGATCAATCCGGCCTTGGAGGCGGCGTAATTGGCCTGCCCGGCATTGCCCATCTGTCCGACCACGGAGGAAATGTTAATGATCCGGCCATAGCGTTGGCGAATCATGACCTTGGCCGCTTCCTGCAGACAAACGAAACTTCCGGTCAGGTTGACGCGCATAACCGCATCCCAATCCTCCGGCTTCATGCGAATGATCAGGTTGTCCTTGGTCAATCCGGCATTGTTCACCAGAACCTCAAGGCGGACCTTGTCCTTGACGTGCTCCTTGAAATAAGCCGTGACGGCGGCCGCATCTCCCACATCCAGCCGGAAAGCCGCGGCGTTGCCACCACGGGAGACAATCATGTCCCGCACTGCTTCGGCCAGTTCCGGCTTGCTGACATAGGTCAGATAGACCTGGTATCCATCCTGCGCCAAACGCAGCGCAATGGATCTGCCGATCCCTCTGGAAGCACCGGTGACCAGGGCGGTTTTCATCATTTCACTCATGTGATTCATCCGGTAGGTAATGTTTTGGATTGATACGACGCATGCATGCCGGCAACTGAACGAATGGCTCAGAAATGCTCTCGAATGCAGATTGTCAGAACTGCAGCAAGGCCGCGGCCCAGTTCAGTCCTCCCCCAAAAGAGGTCAACATAACTTTGCTTCCAGGTGGAATCAATCCCTTATGTCTGGCTTCGGCCATGGCGATGGGAATGGATGCCGCTGAAGTGTTTCCGTACTTCTCGATGTTCACGAAAACTTTTTCCATTGGAAGATCCATCTTTTTTGCCAGGGATTCGATAATCCGGATATTGGCCTGGTGCGGAATGACCAGGTCGATGTCCGAAGGATGCAAGCCGTTTCTAACCAGAATCTGATTGGCGATACTCGCCATGGACCGGACCGCGTGTTTGAAAATTTCGCGTCCTTGCATCTGGACGAAAAAATCCTCACCTGTCGGCTCACCAAACTTGAGCGGCGCGGCGGAACCGCCGCCATGAACCACCAGCAATTCGCTCTGCGAACTATCGCCGTCCAGGATAACATCGACAATCATGCCGCTCCCGGGACGGGGTTGGGAAGTGACCACGGCCGCTCCGGCGCCGTCGCCGAAAAGAACACATGTTCCGCGATCCTGCCAGTTCAATCGCGAAGTGACCACCTCGCTGCCCACGACAAGGATAACGGCTTCCGGATGCAGCGTGACCATGGCCCGTGCGGTTTCCAAGGCAAACAAAAAACCGGAGCAGGCCGCGGAAACATCCATGGCCATGCCGTGCGGAATTCCCAGTATACGACGAACGTAAGCGGCCGAGGAAGGAATGTAGCCGTCCGGGGTAAAGGTGCCCAAAATCACATGCGTGACCTGATCCGCGGACAGGCCGCTGTCAGCCAGGGCCAGTTCGGCTGCCCTGGCGCCCAGAACGGAACAGGACTCATCAGGGCCGGCGATGCGCCGTTCTTGAATCCCGGTCCGACTGACGATCCATTCGTCCGTGGTATCGACAAATTGCTGGATTTCCAGATTGGTCATCACCCGCTCGGGAACGAAGGCCCCAGTTCCGACAATATGAATCGGCATATTCGTATCCATTTGGGTAATCAGTAGTGTTTGTTTAAGACGGGCATACTGCGGATGCGCACCGGCCAGGGTTCTCCCCGTAAATGGCGCCGCATGCTGAACGAAAATACATGATGCCGCTCCACGTCAAGGATTGGCCAGGTTGGCTGCATCAATATCGAGCGGATCGTCAAGTTTTTTGACTGCTGAAGCCGAAGATGACTGAACGCTTCGCCTGTATTGGACAAGATCCCGGTTTACACTCAGTTCCTGCAGCAGGTGGTCGTTAGAGCGGTTCTTGACGAAGGTGGCGGCCATGTGAATCGCATTGTTCAGAGCTTTGGCATTGGACGCTCCGTGACAGACGATGCCGATGCCTTTCAAACCCAGTAAGGGAGCGCCGCCATATTCGGCATAATCGATACGTCGCGAAAAGCGGCGCAAGGCGCCCTTTGAGAACAAAGTACCGCACCTGGACCAGAAACCGGCCAGCAGTTCACGCTTCAACAAGCGCCCCAGGGACAGAGCCAACCCTTCGCTGAGTTTGAGAACGACGTTGCCGACAAACCCATCGCAGACCACAACGTCGACATCGCCGGTGAACACGTCGCGCCCTTCAACATTGCCTTTGAAATTCAAGGAGGACTTGCGCAACATGTCATATGCCAGCTTGACCTGATAATTTCCCTTGCCCTCCTCCTCACCGATGCTCATCAAGCCGATCCGGGGCTTGGCCACGCCGAGCACGCTCCGCGCCAGAACATCGGCCATCAAGGCGAACTGAACAAGGTTGTGCGGTTTGCAGTCCACGTTGGCGCCGACGTCGATGAGCACCATGGGCTTTTTTTCCGTGGGCAGAATCCCGGCCAGCGCCGGCCGGTCAATGCCCTCGATCCGCCCCAGGGTGAACATTCCGCAGGCCAGGGTTGCCCCGGAATTGCCTGCGCTGACCACCCCATCCGCCCGCCCTTCTTTGACTAGGCGAAAGGCAATCTGAATGGAACTGCTTTTCTTGCGGCGCAAGGCATCCGAAGGCTTGTCCTGCATTTCAATGACCTGCTCGGCATGCACGATTTCCACATCGGCATCCCTCGCGTTCGCGGCCTCAAGTTCCGCCCTGATCTCGGCCTCCCGCCCGACGAGAATCACTTTCAATTCATCGGAACGCAAGGCATCCAGGGCGCCGCGAACCACCACGGAGGGACCAAAGTCCCCACCCATGGCATCTATGGCGATGCAGGGCTTATTTTTCTGCATCCGGCTCTTTTACCGCAATGCGCTGCGTTCCCTTGTACGAGCCGCACGCGGAACAAATCCTGTGAGATAGCGCCAATTCACCGCACTCGCAGTAAATGGGATTGGGGATTGCCACGCTGTCATGGGAACGGCGCATGCCTCGTTTGGAACGGGAAGTTTTCTTTTTGGGAAGTGCCATGATGTATCCTTCACAAGTGGGTCAAGGTGGATAAAAGACAAAAAGGTCAGGAGAGTTTCATCGATCGAAAAACCGCCAGCCGTGCATCAGGTTCGGGCTTGTCGCAGTCACAGGTTTGCAAATTGGCGTTCACGCCGCATGTGACACACACGCCCCGGCAGAGCACCTTGCACAGGGGTTTCTCCGGCAGGGCCAACTGGAACTGCTCCCAAAGAAAACCTGCCGCATTCAAGTAGTTCAGGCCATCCTTGGCGACAATCCACCAGACGTCCTCCTGCCTGGCCTCATCGCCGGGATATGCCTCGAATTCCTGAAAATGGACGTCCAGGGCATATTCGAATTCCTCGACGCAACGATCGCAAGCCATGACCAGCGCACCGCGAATCGTGCCCTCAATAAGGCAACCATCCGGATGGGGCTGGATCCGCATCTCCGCGGTCAAGGGAGCGGCAATGCGTATCGGAAGCTGAAACTCAGCAATGGGATCGGACCAGATGCGTTGTTCACCAAAAGAAAACTCCCGGCCGTCAACCGGGAGATTCGAGGTCTCGATAAGCAGTTCAATCATTTCTCTCTCCCAAAAAGGACTCAGTATCCCTTCCTTGCTTTGGATGTCAAGAAAACTCTTGCCAAAAAAAAGGAGTCCGGCTAATACATTCGATTCTGTTTTTGTGAATGCGGCAAAGTAATGCAGCGGCATTCCACGGCGACATCCGCTTTGCCGACGCCCTTTCTTGAGCTTCATTCTGCATTGAGCACTTGTCAACCATTTGAGGAGAAATATCATGTCCAAGGTTTGCGACATCTGCGGGAAACGTCCCCATACCGGCAACAACGTCAGCCATGCCAACAACAAGAGCAAGCGGCGCTTCCTGCCCAATCTCCAGCAGGTTCGCGCGGAAATGCCCAACGGCGAAACCAAGCGGTTGAAAGTGTGCACCAGGTGCATCCGCTCCGATGCGGTGACCAAGCCCACGGCCAAAGCCGTCGCGGCATAATCGTAGCGACAGTCAGCGACATTTTTTGTCTAAAAATCGCTGAAGATGAACCAGAGGGATCACGGGGCAGGCAGGAAAGCATCATCTGGGGAGAACCGTCCTTCTCGCCTGCTCAGTAGCTGATCATCCTGAGCGGTCTTTTTACATGTCCCTGCAATAATTATTTTCCTTGCAAAAGGGGCGATCTGATCGCCCCTTTTGCTTTCCTGTTGATCTCGATCAGCACTTCCCGTGCTGTGCGAACTACTCTCCGGCGATCTGCTCCTCCGCTCTGGCCAGACGACGGAGCACGCGCTCCCTTCCCAGCACTTCCATCGTTTCGAACAATCCCGGACTTTTGGTTCTGCCGGTCAAGGCCACACGCAAAGGCTGGGCCAAAACCTTGAACGCCAGGCCCTGCTCCTCGAGGTACGTTTTAAACGAGGCTTCCAGCTCCTGTTGACCGAATGTGGAGACTGCCTCGAGCAGGCGGCGCAAATCCCCGAACCGGCCTTTAATCTCGGGGGTCAGGAACTTCTTTGCCGCTGCCTCGTCCATCGGCAGGTCCCGATCATCGACCACGAAAAACGACGCCATCTCGGCCATCTCGACCATGGTTCCGGCCCTGGGCTGCAATAGCGGCACAATGGCCTGCAAATACTCCTGATCCGCTCCTCCGATTCCCTGCTCTCCCAGATGCGTTGCCAACAGTCCGGCCAGGCGGCTCGCCGGCTCGTTCTTGATGTAATGGTTGTTCAGCCAAAGCAGCTTGCTTTGATCAAACACGCACGCCGCTGACCCCAGATGGTCCAGGCTGAAATGCTCGACCAGTTCGGACATGGAGAAGATTTCCTGGTCTCCGTGGGACCAGCCCAGGCGCACCAGGTAGTTGACCATGGCTTCGGGCAGATAGCCCATCTCGCGGTAGACGGTCACGGAGGTGGCCCCGTGGCGCTTGCTCAGCTTCTTTTTGTCCGGCCCCAGGATCATGGGCACATGGCCGAACTCCGGCAGTTCCCGCCCCAAAGCCTCGTAGAGCAGAACCTGCTTGGGCGTGTTGCTGAGATGGTCGTCCCCCCGAATGACATGGGTCATGCCCATGGTCACGTCATCCACCACTACGGCCAGATTGTACGTTGGCATGCCGTCCAGCCGGCGCAGGATCATGTCGTCGAGCTGGGTGTTGGGGACGCTGACCGGCCCTTTGACAAGGTCCCGGAACTGGGTCTCGCCGCTGAGCGGGGTTTTAAATCGAACCACCTGGCCGGGACCGGCCGCCAGACCTTTTTCACGGCACCGGCCATTATACTTGGGCACTGCCCCCGTGGCCCGGGCCTCGTTGCGCATCGCCTCCACCTCTTCCGGCGTGCAGGAGCAGTTGTAGGCATGCCCGGTCTGCAGGAGTTGATCGATGTACTGGTTGTACAAGTCCACCCTGCGGCTTTGAAAGTACGGCCCCTCATCCCAGTCCAGTCCCAGCCACTGCATCCCGTCCAGGATGCCCTGGGTCATTTCATCGGTGGATCTGGCCACGTCCGTATCCTCGATCCGCAATATGAACTTGCCCCCATTCTTGCGTGCCCACAGCCAGTTGAACAAGGCCGTGCGGGCTCCGCCCACATGCAAGTGCCCGGTAGGGCTGGGCGGGAAACGTGTGACAACCTGTACCTGTGACATTTCACAACTCCTTGATGATTACTGAATGGAATGAAAGCGATAGCAAGCAGACCCTGAACATGATCCAAAGTCGCCGTAGCGGGGACACGAAAGAAAAAGCGGGCCAGGGCCCGCTCTCAAGAGTTTGTGTATTCACAGATTTTTATGCCGCCCGGACCGAATGGATTTCCGGCAACTCCTTGAGAATGGTCTTCTCCACGGCATTTTTCAACGTCACCTGGGACATGGGGCATCCTTTGCAGGCTCCTGTCAGACGTACGGTGACCACACCGTCGTCCGTCACGTCCACCAGTTCGACGTTGCCGCCGTCACGCTGCAGATACGGCCGGACCTTGTCCAGAACCTGCTCCACTTTTTCGCGCATGTTGACTGCTCCCTTCTGAAGACACCGCAGTCTTGCGACCACCGGATGTGCCGGAAGTAGTGACTTTGACCAGCCATGTCAAACGCAGCATGCTTCGACAAAGCTGTTCCGGCGGCAACGCTGTCCTCTCCGCGCCCGGGTGACGCATCATCCATGCGTGCCTTCATCGGCCGGATCCGGATTTACCAACTGCCCCTGCTTACGGACATTCTCAGGGCTGTCGGCAAGCGGTTCCGCTGCTGTTTTTGTTCTCTCTCGCGTCTTTTGCGTTACGGCCAGGGGATGCGCCTGATCGTAGATCCGGACAACCCGAGCCAGATCAAGGTGCGTATATCGTTGCGTGGTACTCAGGCGGGCATGGCCCAAAAGCTCCTGCACGCTGCGCAGGTCCGCACCGGATTCCAGGAGATGAGTCGCGAAACTGTGCCGGAGCACATGGGGGCTGATGTGCTGACTGATCCCAGCCGATTTGGCCGCCTTGTTCAGGATGCGGTCACCCTCGCGGCGGTTCAGGCGGCCTCCGCGCAGGCCAAGAAACACGGCCCGCTCCTCCGGTTGGGGACTGAACGCGCCCCTGTGTTCGAGATAGGAGCGCATCCGCTGCACCGAGTCCGGCGTCATGGGTGCGAGACGCTCCCTGCTCCCCTTGCCCATCACCCGGACCAGCCCTTGTTTCAAATCCATGTCGTACAAGTCCAGTCCCAGGGCCTCGCTGATCCGCAAACCAGAACCATAGAGCAGTTCCACCAGCGCCATATCCCGCAGGGAACGCGGATCAGGCTTTCGGGATGCTTCCATCAACTGCAGGGCCTGGTCCACGTTCAGGGTCGTGGGATGACGGACGTCCTGTTTGGGGTTGGCAATGGAGGCGCAGGGATTGGACTGGAGAATGTCCTGCCGGATCAGGAACCGGAAATAGGAACGTAGTCCGGCCAGTTTCCGGGCCACGGAACTGCGTTTGATTCCTTTGCGGTGCAGTTCAGCCAGATACCCCCGCACATGGTCCCGGGATATGCTTTTGGGATTGTCCGGGTCCAGGCCCTTGTCCCGAATGAATCGTTCGAACTGCAGCAAGTCCAACCCATAGGCGTCGATGGTGGCTTGGGCATATCCTTTTTCAACGCCCAGATGTGCCATGAACATCCGGCCGCGGGCGGACAGCTCAGGACTGTCTGCGGTCCAGGACATAGGAACTGCCGGGGATGGATTTTGCTTTTTTCTTCAGGTTCATGGCGATCTGGGACGCTTCGCCGAAGTGTTTGAGCCGACCGTCCGTATTGAAAACCACGGCAATGGAGACGGACATCATGGCGAACTGTTGGGGGTTTCCCTTGCGGTCCGTGGAAAGGATGTATCCTCGTTCCTGGTCGTCCTGGTCGTAGAAGTGGGGAACTATACCGTCGAAGCTTTCAATGACCCGTTGGCAGGCGGGTTCCACCACCTCCGGCGGGAGGATGAAGACGAAATCATCTCCTCCCACGTGTCCCACGAAGGAAAGCTTGCCGACAAAAGAGCGGATGGTGTTCACGATCACACGGCCGGCCATCATCAGCACCTCGTCTCCACGGGAAAAGCCGTACTTGTCGTTGAAGGACTTGAAATGATCCAGATCCACGTAGGCCAGGGCGAAAGGTTCCCGGCGATCGATCAAGTCCTGGATGCGCTGGATGATGGATGTATTGCCGGGCAGTTTGGTCAGCGGGTTGGCGTCGAGTTCCCTGGAAGCCCGGTGCAGGGCCAAACTGAGCCGGGACTTCGCCTCCAGTGCAGAAACGGGAAAAAGCAAAAAATCATCCGCTTCCACGCTGTGAAAATCAATGGTCTCCAGTTGCTGTTCCTCGGTCAGACAAAGCACCACGGGCAATTGCCGATAGACGTTCTCGCTTTTGACCATGTTCACCAGGGTCGGCCCGGAGAGTTGCGGCAGATCCGCATCCACCAGCAGCATGTCCGGAGGGGCATTGAAAACCTGCTCCAACGCCATGGGGCCGCGCTGAAAGACCGTCCATTCCACCTCGCGGTCCAGCCGGAGCCCCTGAAAAAACGCGACCCGATCCGAATTCGCGCAGACCAGGAAAAAACGCAGCTTCCGCCCTCGGGTCATCCCAGCCCCATGGACAAACCGTCGTCCTCGACCTCGACCAGCACGGCATCCAGAACCTTGTCCAGGTGGCTCAGGTCCAGTTGCAACAGGGCCAGGGCTTCAGGGTCCAGCCGGGGAACAAGGTCATCGCCGCCGGAGCCCACTTCCAGCACCCGGGCCAAGTAATCCCCCACATGAACCACGCAGGCCATTTTCGGGTAATGCTGGGCCGTCACGGGCCGGTGATGCCCGGCAATGCCGATTTTCAGATTCAATGGCAGGTTCCAGTGATCCGCCACCCAGGCATTGACCCTGTCGTGCCCGAAGCCCAACACTTTTTTCTCCGCCTCCAGGTAAAGCAGATCCTCACTGCGCACCAGGGCATCAATCTCCTCCTTGGCCTGCGGCATCTGCAACGCCACGATGACCTTGCCCAGATCGTGGAGCAGCCCGGCCACGGCGTATTCCTCCGGCTCCTTGAATCCGGCCTCCCGGGCCACGGCGTTGCAGGCCATGGCGCATCCCACGCTGTGCTCCCAGAGGCCGAACATGGACTTGGTCATCAATTCAAAGACCGAAGTACTGATGATCAGGCCTTTGATCACATTGTAGCCCAGAAGCACCAGGGCATGCTGGATCGTGCTGATCCGCCCGGGAAAACCGTAAATCGGGGAATTGACCATTTTCAGAACCTTGGCCGAAAGCACCTGATCCCGCGAGATCAGCTTGGCGATCTGCTGGGATGAAGATTGGGGATCCTCCAGCAGCTTGGAAACCTCTTCCAGGACCGTGGGCAGGGTCGGGAGATCCTTGACCGCCAGCAGTTGCCCCTTGCGTTCCGTACGGAGATCCTCGGTCATACGCCCTCTCCAGGCGAAACCTGTCCGCCCTTTTCGCCTCCCGCCAAGGCGCTTGCGGCCTTGAGCAGGAAATAGTTTTTCAGGTGCTCTTTATTCTTCTGCATCCAGGGATCATCCGCATGTTTCCGGAAGAGACGGTCCAGTCTTCCGGCCCGGATACTGTACGGGTTCTCCCCCCCCCCGGAGCCAAGATCCACCGGGTTGCCCTGCACAGTGACCATGGCGATTTCCATGCGTTCCAGACGTTCCAGCAGAGAACCGGTAAGCTCCGTATTCTCGGCCACCAGCACCAGGCCGTTGTCCCGCAGAATGGGCTTGGCCAGGGTCATGCCCTCACGAGCAAGATTCAAAGGGATTTTCTGCATATTTTTCCAGTATCAGCGGGTTGGAACCGGTCCGAGTGAAGTATTTCAGCAAAAAGACGTGGAACAAGTAACGACACAGCACAGTCCCTGTGCTGCCTCCAATCTTGCGTCCAATGGAAGCGAACATCCAGTGCAGGCTCAGGGTCGCAATCGAAATCGAAAAGAAAAAACAGATGGATCATGAAACTATTACGATTTCGATATCGATTGCGATTGCGATTACGATTACGATTACGATTACGATTACGATTACGATTATGGCAACAATGCCAAGGTGAACCAATCTTAACTTTGAACGCAAAGTGGAATTAATCGCTCAGTGAATAGTACATCCCGGGATGTTGCGTGACAAAGGATTCCATTTCCAGAAGCAGAAGTTTGCGGCTGATTTCCGCAGGATCCCTGTCCAGAAAATTGCACAAGGCATCAATATGCACCTTGCCCTGTTCTTCCAGTAACGCGACCAGGGCCAGTTCGTCCTTGCCGAGTTCGGTCCGGCGGTCGGTCCGGGATGGGCGGCAGTCCGGCGGCACGGCGTTTATTGGAGAAGAGACGGCTGGGGAGAGATCGGACATTCCTTCGGCTGCGAGCAGAGCTCGAAGCTCCACAAGAATATCTTCCGCTGTCCGGACCAGGGTGGCGCCCTGGCGAATCAAATGATGGCATCCATTGTAGCTTTCCAGGTTCACCGGCCCGGGCAGGGCAAAAACCTCCCGTCCCTGTTCCAAGGCGGTCGTCGCCGTGATCAGACTCCCGCTGCGCACCGCGGCCTCGATCACCAGCACGCCCAGCGACAGTCCGCTGATAATCCGATTACGATGTGGAAAATTGGCGGCATCGGGCTTGGTTCCCGGCGCGAACTCGCTCACGATCAGTCCCTGGCGGCTCAAGCGCAGCCATAAATCCCTGTTGGCGGCGGGGTACAGAAGATCCAGGCCGGTGCCGAGCACGGCAATGCTTGAACCGATTCCTTCCAGAGCCGAGTCATGCGCCTGGCGGTCGATTCCCGCTGCAAAGCCGGATACAACGCAAAGTCCGGCCCGGCTGACGTCCCTGCAGATCGTGCCGGCCGCGGTCAGTCCATACCGGGAACATTTCCGCGACCCGACCACGGCCAGAGCCGGAGACCGAAGCAGTCCCCTGTCCCCAAGGACATAGAGCAGGGCCGGCGGATCCGGAATCCGGCGCAGGACTTCCGGATAGTCCAAATCCGACCAGAGCAGTACGTCCATGTCCCGCTTCAAGGCCGCCCCGCTCTCCAATTCCGTAGAATTTTGCCATGATTTGGCCTGAAAATCCCGGAGCTGGGCCTTGTTCACCAGGCCAAGCTCCAGCCACTGACCGGCATGCTCCACGGCGACATCAGCCCTGCCGTAATGCGTCAAAATCTTCTTCCAGGTTCGCGGCCCCACTCCCAGAGTGTTGCGCAGGGCCAGACTGGCCAGATATTCGTCTTTTCGATCCGTCTGCATCTGGCGGTAATCAGGGCATGAACGCGGGCATTCGAGAAAGACGTTCCCGGGCCAGAGCCGCTGCCGGGGCGTTGGGATAGTCCTCAAGCACGATCTGGAGATGAAACCGGGCATTGGGGATGTCTTCCAGCTGCTCATAGGCGTATCCGGCTTTCAACAGAGCGTCCGGAGCCTTGGCATGTTTGGGAAACCGCCTGCTCAACTCCTTGAAGACGAATATGGACTGAGCGAACTGCTTCTGGGCGTAGAGCGTTTCCGCATGCCAGTAGAGAGCGTTAGGCAGCAGGGGATGGTTGGGGAAGCGTTCCTGAAAGGCAAAAAAGTCAGCGCGGGCCCGGGCATATCGGGCATCGAAATATTTGGCCAGGGCCTGATCGTAGAGAGCCTTGGCCTCTTCCCGCGACCCCGCGTCGGGTTTGGGAGCAGGTTCGGTCCCTGTTTTCGAAACCGGCGGCGGAATCAGGGCTGGAGGTGTTTTTGGCGCCACAAGCGCATCTTTGTCGCCGGAGGATGAAGGTTCCACGTCGGGATCACGTGCTCTTTCGCCGTCGCCCACATGCCGCGGCATGCTGTCCGGTCGCCCTTCCCCCAAAAAATCCTGGAGAAAGCGCTCCTGCTGCAGAAGCGACATCTCCATGGACTCCAGCCGCTCCCGAAATTCCGCGGCCTGACGATCCTGGCGATCGCGCATTTCCACCAAGGCATATTCCAGATTGCCCATCCGGCCCTGCTGGGAGGGAGACGAAGCGCAGCCGCTCAGCCCAAGCCCGGACAACCACAGGAAGATGCCAATCCGCATGAACATCGGTTTCATTCTCTCTCCTTGCAGTTCATCCGATTACACCTGACCATGCCGCGGAGCAACCTTCGCGAGACGCCGCGAACTGTTCACACGGCAAGCTGAAATCGATCAATGGTGGTATCCCGTGCCGCGCAAAATCGTCATGGCTCTGTAGATCTGCTCAAACAGCACAACACGGGCCAGTTCGTGCGGCAGCGTCATCGTTCCCAGGCTGATCAGCCTGTCGCTGCGGTCCAGGACAGGCGGGGAAAGGCCATACGCACCGCCGATCACGAAACATGGTCTGCGTACGGGATCTTCCAGCCATTGGGCCATGGCCGCGGAAAAACCCTCGGATGAATAGGCATGGCCCCGAACATCCAGACCCAACAAAAGATCCTTCGGTCCAAGTCCGACCAGCAGGGCGCGGCCTTCAAACTCGTTTCTCGCTTCCGGAGAAAGATGACCGGGGGCATCCTTGACCACCGACTGGTCCAGACGCGTGAATCGACTGATCAGTTTGACATAATGTTCGGCGGCCGCCACCCAATGCGGAGTTTTCAGCCTGCCCACGGCCAGACAACAAATTGATTTCATGGAGATCTATAACAGGCATGAGGAAACCGGGGAGGATTGCCCTCGGCCAGCCTCAAATAAGGTCCAGAGCTTCCCCAGTCAGTCGCGCGACGTCGTCAAGATCCGAGCAAAGAGTGACGCCGGCTGTCTGGAGCCGGTCCAGTTTGGCCTGGATTCCGCCGCCGCCCTTTTCCAGGATGGCCCCGGCGTGGCCGAGCCGCTTGCCCTCAGGGGCGGTGCGTCCGGCGATGAACGCCAGGATCGGACCGGTCCAGCCTTGGGCGCGGAGGTGTTCAGCCGTCTCTTCCTCGGCCCGGCCGCCGATTTCGCCCAGGATCAGCAACGCCTTCGTGCGCGGGTCCGCAACCACGAGTTCAGCGCAGGCCTTCAGTCCCAGGCCGACATACGGATCGCCGCCAACGCCGATGCAGACGGACTGGCCGATCCCCGCGGCTCCCAGGCGATGGACGGCTTCATAGGTCAAGGTGCCGCTCCGGGAAAGAACCGCCACCGGCCCGGGGGAAAAAATCCCTCCCGGCATGATCCCGATTTTTATTTCACCCGGTACGATCAGTCCTGGAGTGTTCGGGCCGATCAGCCTGCTGTTCGACCCTTTGAGCTGCTCTAGAACCGTGAGCATCTCCATCTGGGGGATGCCTTCGGTGATGCAGATGATCCAGGGCACGTTGGCCTGGGCCGCTTCAAGAACCGCATCCGCGGCCACGGAGGCCGGCACGAAAATGATGCTCGCATCGATGTGGTGGCGCGCCGCGGCCTGGGCGACACTGGAATAGACCGGCAGCCCGAGAACGTTCTCGCCCTCCTTGAACGGCGTCACCCCAGCCACGATCTGCACGCCGTATTCACGCATCAACTCGGCATGACGCCGGCCTTCGCGACCGGTCAGGCCCTGGACCAGAACCTGGGACGTCCGATCCAGCCCGAAAGGTTGCGCGACCAGCGATCCTGCTCGCGGGGATCGGTTCGCCCCGGAGGATTTTTTGCTCACCGAATCAGCACCTGGAGCAGAAGAACGCGGTAATTTTCCGGACGGCGTGGAGTCCGCTTGCAGGATATCCCGCAAGATATCCAGAGCCTGATTCAGGTCATCGGCAAGATGCAGGGTCTTTCCTGGCACATCCGACAGCAAGGAACGGCCGGCGTCCGCTCCATGGCCCGAAAATCGAACCACCAGCGGTTTTACCGGAGCCTGACCGCCAAGAGCAGTCATCAGGGCCATGGCCACCTTCTCGCAGGAAAGTATCCCTCCAAACAGGTTGATCAGCACGGCTTCCACTTGGGGATCGCCCAGCAGGATATTCATGGCCTCATCCATGGCCTGCTGCCCTGCTCCACCGCCAAGATCAAGGAAATTCGCCGGCTGCAGGCCGGAATGATTCAGCAGGTCCATGGTGGCCATGGCCAGTCCCGCGCCATTGACCATCAGCCCGACCCGGCCCTCGAAGCGATGGTAGCTCAACCCCGCGGCCTTGGCCCGGTTCTCCTGGTCGCTGAAGTAGACTTCACGGGCGAAACGTTTCACTTCCGGACGCAGGTCCGCGAAGTTGTCGTCCACTTCGATCTTGCCGTCCAGGGCCAGCCACTTGTCTTCCCGGGTCAGCACCAGGGGATTGATCTCCGCCAGAAGCAGGCCATTGTTCGTGAAGCAGTCCCACAGATTTTTCAGGAGGGAATGGAAGTCGGGCCAGAGTGACTTGTCCAAGCCGAGATGAAAAAAGGCCGCTCGGACTTGATGTGCGCCCAGGCCGGCCAAAGCATTGAGCCGCTGCACCAGAAGATTTTCCGGATCCTCGGCTCCGATGGTTTCCACCTCAACTCCGCCTTGGCGGCCGATCGTGAGCACGGGGCAGCCCCATTCTCGCTGCAGGCTCAGACTGAGATAGAACTCCCGTGCGATGGTTGCCCGGTGCTCGAGCCGCAAAAAGGGCGCGGGCCGAGCATTGACCTCCAGTTCGAAAAGCCTTTGGGCGGCAGTAGGCAACTCTTCCGGAGAATCCAGGGCAACCACCCCGCCCTGTTTGCCCCGCCCTCCGGCGAGCACCTGGATTTTCAACATCCACGGCAAAGGTACTGAAAAGTTCTCGGCAGACATATCCGCCGCCGGATTTACCATCAAGTCCCGTTGAAGCAGAATCCCTTGAGGCGTGGCGATTCCGGACTCCTGAAACAAGGTCTTGCTGTCATGTTCGTTCAGTTGCATGGATGCTCCGCTAAAACAAAGCCGTACAGGTTGTCAAAGGCATGCCAATAAGGGTAGGGATCAATGCTTCTTGCAGTAGACGATCCCTTAAGCATTCAACAGCGCATCAATGAACATCATTCGCCGATTTTACCTGTGTTGCATTATTATTCTGTTCACCCTCATGCATTCCTTTCCAGCCATGGGGGCATCGATGCTGGCATTGGACAACCTGGTACTGGACAGCCATGCCGACAGGATACACCTCCGTTTCGGGATTCGCCTTGAAGATCCGGAGCCGGTCAAGGCGGTGCTGCAGGAGGGGGTCGACCTCTGGCTTAAGGGAACGGCAAGCCTGGTATCCAAACGGCTCTTTCTTCCCAACAGAACCCTATATCAACAATCGGTTGAACATGTTCTGGAATGGAATCCACTGACCCAGGATTTTGAGTTGACGCTGCCCCAGAAGGAACATTTGGTCAAGTCCAAAAACCTCAAAGAGTTGACCTCCAGTCACTGGCGGGAGATCAGCCTTGAAATGGGGGACTGGTCTCAGCTTTCTTCCGGTCAGACATATCATGTGGAACTGGAAATCAACTTTGACAGACGTGACATTCCTGTCTGGATGCGGCGCGTTCTTTTCTTTTGGTCCTGGGAAGTCATGGCCCCGATCCGGTATGAACTCGAGTTTACGGCTCCCTAGACTCAGCATTTCCTTGATGAAGAGTGGACAACACCCACCGCATCCCATGTCACACTTCACAACTTGCCAGCCTCGCTTCGTGCTTCCCAATGCCTGAAAAACCGCCTCCAGCTGAGCCGATCAGGGTCAGCGTTCCGGACAGCAACCAGCGTAAACGCCAACAGCGGGAATTGTATCTCGCCCTCTTCGGCTTTATCGCCGTTGTAGTCCTGGCCTGGGTGCAGCTCAATTTTCTGCAGGTTGATTCCTACGTCTTTTTTGCCCTCTACAACCTGAATTTTATTTTGCTTCTGGTCGTCCTGTTACTGGTGGCCAGAAACGTCGTCAAACTCGTTCTGGAGCGCAGACGGAAAGTCATCGGCGTTCGCTTGCGGACCAGGCTGGTCCTGGCCTTCGTGTCGTTGTCTCTCGTTCCCACGGTTTTGCTGTTCGTAATTTCGCTGATCTTCGTCAGGACTTCCGTGGACTATTGGTTTCAGGGCCAAGTGGAAAAATCTCTGGAGCAGGCCCTGAATGTCGGCCAATCCTTCTATTCATCGGCCCAGGATCGCCTGGAACAACGCGGCTCCTTCCTTCTGTACCAGATTCGCGACCGCCAAATGGCCTGGGGCGGGCGGAACATGAACGCGTTTCTGGACGAAAAGCGCCTGGAATACAACCTGGGGCTGGTGGGGGTGCTTTCGACGCAGCTTCGGGAACAGAACTGGAATGCGGACGAGGACTGGGCCAAGGTCTGGCCGGAATTGCGCTCTGAGATGAACCTGGAATCCCTGCTTGAAAATCCGCGCATCCTCTCAGCCATCCATCCAGGCCCGGAATTCGACCTGGTCGTGGGAATTTTGCCCGTGGACGACGGACGCACAGGATATCTGGTCCTCGGCGACAGCCTGGGTGAAGGCCTGCTTTTCAAGTTGCGCCAGATCGTGCGCGGCGTGGACGAATACAAGAAGCTGCAAACCTTGAAATATCCCCTGAAGGTGACCCTCTACCTGGTTCTGGGGCTGATCACGCTGTTGATCATCCTGGCCGCGATCTGGTTCGGATTCCGTCTGGCCAAGGAACTCTCGGCCCCGGTCCACGCTCTGGCCCTGGGCACCCAGCGCATCTCCGAAGGGGACCTGGCCTTTCGACTTCACGACGACGCCAAGGACGAGCTGGGCATGCTGGTTCAGTCCTTCAACCACATGGTCCAGGATCTGGAAGCCAACCGGGCCAAACTGACCAAAGCCAACTTACGCCTGGAAGAGCAAAATCAGGAACTGGAGACCAGAGGGCGCTACATGGAGGCCGTGCTGGACAACATCACCTCGGGGGTTGTTTCCATCGGAGCGGACGGCCGCGTGACTACTGTGAACAAGGCCGCCGAGGCCATCTTGAATTTCGATTCCCGACAGATCCTGGGAAAAACGCCTAATCAGTTCCTGCACCAGGACTACCTGGTCATGCTCCAGGGCGTGGCCAAGCATCTGCAGACCCATCCCCAGGCGAAATGGCAACGGCAATTGGACTTGCGCGTGGACAAGCGGGAAATCAAGCTTCTGGTGAACATTGTTCATCTCCAGGATCAAGGCGGGATCATCGCGGTTTTTGAGGACGTCACGGAGCTGGAGAAAATGCATCGTCTTGCAGCCTGGAAGGACGTGGCCCGGCGCATTGCCCATGAAATCAAGAACCCGCTCACGCCCATCAAACTTTCCGCCCAGCGGCTGGAGCGCAAATTCAGCTCCCAGGTGGACGACCGGACGGTCTTCAGCCAGTGCACCAGGATCATCACCCGCCAGGTGGAACATCTGCAGCGCATGGTTCAGGAGTTTTCCTCCTTTGCCAAGCTTCCCGAGGTTCGCCTCGCCGAGGGCGAACTGGAGCCGGACCTTGAAGAAATCGTGGACATGTTCCGGACCAGCCACGTGGGCATCCAGTGGCATCTGGAAATAGCAACTCCCATTCCGCCGCTTAAATTCGACCCGGAAGCTTTGCGCCGGGTATGGATCAACCTGATGACCAACGCCGTGGAAGCCCTGGATGAACAGCCGCATCCGGAGGTGGTCATCCAGGCTGCGTATCTCCCTGAAAACCAGACCGTGGTCGTGAAATTTGCCGACAACGGATTGGGGTTGAATCAGGTGGAGGACATCCAAAGCATCTTCGAACCATATTTTTCCCGCAAAAAAGGCGGCACCGGACTGGGACTGACCATTGCCAAATCCATTGTCGGTGAACATCGCGGCACTATTCTGGTCCGTAAGAATAAACCGGTTGGATGTGTTTTCGAGGTGGTTTTGCCGGCTTAGCAGCGCAAGAACATCCAATCATTTACCCTTCGCAGACTGATAAACATATCCCGATCTGCTTTTACAACACGATACCGGCAAACCAATCTTGCGTTGCTGTTACCAACAGCCTATACGTCTTCTCCACCCTTCCATCCTGCCACCAGGACTTCAACATCATGCAGCCGTCATGGCTCGTGAAATGTCTTTGGTTTGGTAAAAGCAGAGACAGTTCATAATGCTGCGACAGAGTGCTCAACATGGTCAGCGGCACAAAACGGCTATAGGCGTCTTCATCCACCCTTCGCATCCGAAGGCCTCCAAATGAGTCTTCTCTCCGCTCGCCTTGGCCATACCAGCCTGATACTCTCGACTGGACTCGCAGTCTGGTTGATCCTTGTCTTCGGATCCGGCTTGGCCACGTATCTCAACTACACGAATTTTCAGCGGTCCCATGCTGCGCTCGTCCAATCCCGAATGCACGTGGTTGCCATGGACCTCCAACAACAGATCGTGGCGAACCTGGATCTTGGGCTGCGCCTGGATCAGATATATGATCTAGCCCGTATGGTGCTGCACTCCGTTGCCGAAGATCCAGATATTGTCGGCGCGGGAATCCATGATACATCAGGATTGCGGCTGATCGACACAGATTCCAACGTACCGCCGGAGGTTCCTTCCACCTGGATTGTTTCTCCTCATCAAATGAAAGGGCATTGGCACCTGAGCCAGGCCGAATATCATGTGTATGGAATGCCTTTGTTCAACAGCTTCAATGTCCCGATCGGCACGCTCACAGTGCGCTACGACCGCGCGGTGGACGAACCCGTTGAAGCCATGCTTGTAATGTTGTTCCGCAATCTGCTGCTCACAGCGTTTTGTTTCGCGATTCTGATCATAGTTGGATTGACCTTGCTGAAAAGAAGGTTCTTCCGTCACCTGGTCGATCTGACACAACGGACCGTTATCCTGCCGCCATCGATGACGGTTCAGGATCATTCTGTCCCTGCCAAGTCCCCCCTGGCGCTGCGGATGGAGGCCCTGGTCAACACCTGTGATTCTATCGAATCACGGCTCCGTCAGGTCGCGGACGGGCACGGAAAACCACAGATTCTCGCCTCCGAAGTTGCCGGAGCAGTTTCGAAAGCCCCCCCTGCTGCTCCGTTGCAAGATCAGCAGCAGAACCAAGTTGACTCATCCACAGACGAGAATGCCGCCTGGAGGGAATTGAACCGCGGCCTGCGCCTACTGGTTGCCTTGGGGCTGTTGATGGTTCTGTTTGCGGCTGCCGCAGTCTCCACACTTGCATGGCTGGAATTCCGTGAACGTTTCGAGCCGCAGTTGCACCAAAAAATCGATACTCTTGGCCAATCCCTCGCCAGAAGCCTCGAACGGCTGCACGCCCAGGGCATACCCCTTGACCGTCTGAAGGGCGTGACCACTTACTTCGACCACCTCCGGGAAGAGAACCCGGAATTGGCATACGTCGCCATTGTAAAAGAAAGGGGCTCAAGCCTTGAGATGCGCAGAAGCGGTTCGGATTATTCAAATGACTCCGAAGAGGCCGCAGGTGACCTTCTGTTGCATAAGAGCGGGGCCTTCCCCGAACAGGCTTGGCGTTATTTGCAGGATGCTCCTTTGGACGGTTCCCATCAGGACTCTCGGCACGAAGAGGCACGGTTGCTGATACTGAAAAACTTTATCGACCGAACCATCCTGCTTCGGGCCGTGGACGGCAGCGTCGTGGCCCGTCTGCACCTGGGACAGGACCGCCGCTTTGTGGACCGGATGGTCCGGGAAGTCTGGTGGGATCTCGGAACTGTACTCCTGGTGATTCTCTTGATCACTTTTGAACTCATGCTGTTTGTGATGAATTCCAGAATCAGGGGGCCAATCTCCGCCATCTTGTCCTTGTCCAACCAGATCCGAAACGGAGACTTCTCTCAGCGCCTGATGGTGCACGGGACCGATGAAATTGGAAGGTTGTCGGCAGCGCTGAACGCTTCACTGGATCGCATCAACGATTTCTTTCAGCGGATGCGAGACGCTTCGCGAAACAATCCCGACCTGCGGGCGGCGGTTGTTTATCTGGAACAACGCGTCAAATTTGCGGATTCCGCATCGGCAACAACAGTTGTCGGGGATCGATTGGCGATTATCCGCTGGCCGTTTTTCCTGTTCATCTTTGCCGAATCCCTCTCCCTGTCCTTCTTCCCTCTGTTTGTGGAGCAGCTGTACACTCCCATGTCGGGTGTGCCGCAGGGTCTGGCAATCGGCCTGCCGATATCCCTGTTCATGCTGGTCTGGGCACTCTCCCTGCCTCCGGGTGGATTCTGGTCCGATCAGGTTGGACGGAAACGGGCATTTCTGACAGGCGCGGTCATTGCTTCAATTGGTCTGCTGATGACCGCCTTCTCCCAGGGAATCCTGGATCTGATGCTGTGGCGGTCTCTCACCGCGGTTGGCTACGGGCTGGTATTCATCACGGTCCAAGGCTACGTTGTCGATCATTCCCTGCCCACGCAACGCGCCCGGGCAATGGCCATGTTTCTGGCGGTCTTTTTTGGCGGCTCGCTCTGTGGTGCGGCCATAGGCGGGATCGTTTCGGAACGAATCGGCTTTGCACCGGTCTTTTTGATATCCGCCGGACTCGGGATGCTGGCGGCGCTGTTCGTCGGGCGATATATTTCCAGGAGCCCTGCAAACCCATCGCGCAAGACTGAGAAATTGCGGGTCCGAAATGTCCTCACCCTGGCCCGGAACCGACGCTTCCTGGCAATGACCATCTTCAACGCCATTCCAGCGAAAATGGCCCTGACCGGGTTCCTGTTTTTCGCCATGCCCCTCTACCTGAAATCACTGGGGCTCTCTCCGGGAGACATCGGGCGGGTGATGATGAGTTACGGCCTGGCGATGATTCTTTTGTCCCCACTGGTGGGCCTGCTGGCGGATATCTGGGGACGGAGGCACTATTTTGTTTTGACGGGAGGATTGCTTGCCGCCTTGGCGATCATGCTGATCACGCTGCAACCCGGCCCCATTGCTTCCGTCCTGAGCATTCTTCTCCTGGGAGCCGCCCATGCCATCGGCATATCACCGCAACTGGCTCTGGTGATGGAATGGAGCAAGGAAGAGATTGCTGAAATCGGACCTGGTACAGTCATGGGCATTTTTCGGCTGCTGGAACGTATCGGAAATGTCTTGGGGCCGATTATCATCTCCTTATTGATCGCGGCCCTCGGCTTTTCCGGCGCCTTTACCGTCTTTTCCGTTTATCTGCTGATATCCATGCTCCTCTTCGCGGGGATCTTATTTTTTTACCGAAAGTCATACGCGGTAACCGAGACAGCTAAGGAGCGTTCATGAGCGCAACCTGTTCAGGCGATCGTCTTTTCCTCGCAACATTCTCACACCGTCAAGTATCAACATTGTTCGGGTGCGTTACGTTGTACACCCTGGTAATGCTAATAGGCATCGCATCCACCGTCGCCGCCGAACCTTTCCAGGACCTCGCCTTTTCAAAAAATCATGCAGTCCATTTCTTCGATGTAGTTCATACCGCTCAACTTCCTGGTCCTGTTGAGAAGTCGCTTGGCGCTACGTCAAGCCCCAGCGGCGACCCCGCGATAATATATCTGGCCCTGTATCGCGGCATCACCGAAGCCGAACAGGGGTTCATGGACTACCTGCGTGCTTCCGAACTGGAGTCACGCTTCATCATCCGTGATGCTGCCGGCAATGCCGCTACTGTTGAAACAATGCGCACTGAAATCAAGGAACTACGCCCGGACTTGGTCTACGCCTTTGGCAGCACGGTGGCAACGATATTGGCGGGTACATGGGATGAACGAGATCCCGAACTCCATGTCACCGATCTTCCGATCCTCTTCAACATTGTTGCCGATCCCGTTGGAGCGCGTCTGGTCGAGACCCTGCAAAAAAGCGGCAGAAACATCACCGGAACCACGCATGCCGTTCCCATTGATGCCCAAGGGCGCACGCTTCGCCGGGCCTTGACCTTCAACCGTCTGGGAGTGATTTACAATCCACTGGAAGTGAATTCGCGATTGTCCGTGGATGCATTGGCGAATGAACTGGCGAATGACGACATCACCGTCATCCGCGCCCCGATCACCGTTCAAGCCGCATTTGCTGAAGACGCGGCCACCGTTGCCGCTGCCACAAAGGATTTGCTCGGCGCCGGCGTAGAGGTGATCTACTTGCCTTCTGATTCAACAATCATAACCCACGCCAAAATCATCACAGACCTGACGAACACCTCCGGAATTCCGACCTTTTCGGCCACTGAGGCGCCGATCAGAACCGCAGGCGCCGTCATGGGATTGACCAGCGCATACTACAATGTCGGACAGTTTGCCGGCTACAAAGCCGTGCAAATCCTGCGCGGGCTTGCCCGGGTGGAAGAAATTCCCATTGAGTCGCTGAACCGTTTTACCTTTGTAGTAAATGTACCAGCGGCCATCGTCACCGATGGGCTGCCTCCAATGGAGTTGCTGCGTATTGGAGAACTGCTGCATCCGCCTCCCTCCCCTTGACCTGCCAACATCTCTCGACTAGTCATCGTTGCAACAGCGAATTTATCGCTACCATAGACCTTCAGATGATGGTTTGAGTGGATCGTAAAGACAACCAATAAATTTTGATGTCATAATAAAGCGTTCACGTCCTTGCCTTGACGTTTGTTGTTTGGATTCTTGCACAAGGTTGTCCAGATGTATCTTTATTCGCAGGTTCAGTGTCAGTCTAAGTTGCATCATGATGTGGAATTTGAAATCTTTTCTGAAGGTCTATACAACGCCAACCCTATGGAGGAACCGCGATGAAATACTTTCTTGCCTTGTTACTGGCCCTGACCCTGCTCCTGTCTTTCAGCCCAGCTATGGCCCAGCAGGTTGCTTCGTCACCGGAGCATTCATCGGCAACAGTTGCTGAACTGGAAAGATTGATTGACGCAATGTATGCGGATCTTGAAAGCCTGCGTCAAAATACTTCCCCTGGCATGCAGGAAATACTTGCGGTTGGGACAGGTGCTGGATTGGGATTTTTGGCATCTGGGTGGGTGATGACGGGCATCCTCAGTCCCATGGTCTATGGTTATGCCGGAGCCGTGGGCTTTTCCGAATTGACCGCAAGTTTGCTTACCGCTTCAGTGACAACCATCGGCATTGTTTCCGGCACCTATGCCGGTGGCATGTACGCGCGCAACCTAGTCATGGACTAATGAGACGGATTCGGGGATCGCATCCGCGGTCCCCGTAATATTCCCGCCCGCGATCTCTCCCATAGCTTCCGAAATTGTTGCTCTCAAGCAACTTTCTCGACAAATCATGATGCATTCCGCTCGAAACGAGGAGCCTTGTTTTTTATATTCTTTCCGCATGCATGAGCTTCTCCGATCAGTGATCTTCGCGAAGACAACCTGCAATGGGCATGCGCATGTTTATCATGGTGTTTGATAATGACTACCGCTCCTTCGACGCATCGCCGCATCTTGCCGGCCATCACAAGTCTCCTTCTTATCCTGATGGCCTTATGGCTGGGGGTATCCACCTTGCCGCCCAATGTTTTTCCTCGAACTGAGACGTCATTTCAACTGTTCGCGGAATCTTCGCCACGGGTATATCCGCAACACCCAACGCCTGTCTTTCTCTTCGACGCCGATTTTTTTCCCATGCAATGCGGCAACGCCAACCTTGTTCATCATCCCTCCCCTGAGCTCTCGGAAACCAATCCCATTACCTTGACCACCTATCGTTCCAATGTCTGCATCCGGGGGGTCAACGAGGCCCAAATGCTGTATCTGCAGCCCGCCAGCCTGCATCTGCTCTGGGCTCTTCTGCCTACGGACGCGCGCGAGGCGTTGGCGAAAGGTTTTTGGGGATCTGCCCAGGGTCTGGGCCGACATGTGACGCATGCTTTTGATTCAGGCCATTATGAGCGGGTCTATCGCCAGGACCTGATGGCCATAGCCCGTGACGCCGCGCGCCGTGTCATTGAAGATCCTGAACAGCAGGCCATGATCATCGAAACCGTGCGCATGGTGAACCCGCAATACGTTGACCGCTATGTCAATGAAATCTGGCCTGTGGTACGTGAAAAGGCCGGATCCAGCCTGTGGAACAGCCTGCATGGGTTTGCCGGAGGGATAATCGGCTGGGGGGAAGATACGAATCGTGGTTCCTTCACCGGTCGGATGTTGCAATCCATCGCGGAAGACCCCCGGGGCCTGGAGCTTGCCTTCGAGATTGGTTTGGAATTTTTGGCCGAACCTCAGGTCGTCCACTTGACCAACCACCTTGGCCAGGCATTCATCAAGGATATGCTCACCGATCCTCGGCTGCCGCCGCTGATCGACCGCATGCTGATGGACCCGCAGCTTTTTCCGGAAGGCCACGGTTTGAAGCTGGACCTTGATTTTCTTATTCGCGAACTGCCCAAACGCCTGCTCCGGTATCGCCATCCCAAGGATCACAACCCGCTCGTCGCGTACCTGGTCCGGGCCATTATTCGGGGCGACACGCGATATGTTGTTCTGGCTTTCGATTATTCCCAGATGGATCAGACGGCGGAACTTGGCTTTACAGCCGGCATCCCGCTGCATCGGACAATGCCATGAGCCCCAAAAAAGCAGCGCCTTCCGACTCCAGACTTGTCCTGGAAAATCTGCGTATCGCGACCCCCGAAGGTCGGGTGCTGTTGGAAAACGGCAATTTCACAATGGCTGCCGGGGAGTTGCTCCTTTTGATCGGCCCCAGCGGCGGCGGAAAATCAACTATTGTCAATGTCCTCAGCGGCCTTCTGGGATCAGAAGGCGCTGCATGGCAAATCCGCGGCTCCTTGACCCTAAACGAGAAGTATTACGACCTGGCGGACGATGTATGCGATGCCGGCGGACTGGTGTTTCAGGACAACGCCCTTTTCGATGATCTGACCGCTGCTCAAAACCTGGCTATCGTCATGGATCATGCAGGAAGCCCAACCCCGGAACTTGCGCGCCTGATCGAATCTCTGCTGCGCGACGTCGACCCGAATCAGTCCGTAGCCTCGCTCAGCGGGGGACAGCGGCAACGGGTGGCCATTGCCCGCACAGTCCTGGCCCGACGCCCGATTCTGTTGTTCGATGAGCCCAACTCGGGGCTGGATCCCCATGCTGCTCAGCGCCTGGCTGAACTGATCAAGGAATTGTGCATCAAGATGGGCACGCCGGCCATGATCGTCGCTCACCATTATGACGATCTCCTGGAGATGGCGGATCGGGTGCTGATCCTGGATCCGGTACAGCGAACGCTGCATCAAACTCCTCCGGAACGGGAAACCATCGCGGCCCGGCTGAATGCCATCGGCGCTGTCGCTGAAGAACGCGCACAGGACGAAATCCCAGGCGTTCCCTCCAGAGCCTGGGAAAAACGATTGCGCGAACGGCCTCCCATTTTATGGTTCTTCCATTATCTTTGGGAGTACTTCTGGGTGCTGACCGCCTCCCCGCTGACCATTGCCTACGTCCTGGGAGGAGCGGCCATTGTCAGCTTCGTAACCATGTGGTTTGGTTTCAACTACGACATGCTTGGCGATTATATGCGTTCTTTCGTGCACGACGACGCCTTGCTTGGCGTGGGATTCATCATCATGACCATTGCGGTGCCGTTGATCGGTTGCATTTTGATCGTTGCCCGCAACAACGCCATCATTACGGCCGATATCGGGAACCGCCTTTATTCCGCACAATTTCGTGCCATGCACAATTTGCACATCCCGGGGCGAAAGTATCTGAATACCGCCATTGTGCTGAACATGGTGGTCGGTTCTCTGCTCCTTATTCTGCTCTCCAGCGGGGTCGCCACGTGGTTCGCCCTGCAGACATGGCGGTTGATATTTCCAGGCCAACCCTTCGAGTTGTGGCGCGAACACTTCTTCCGGCTCTTTGTGATGCGCCCGGACATATTCTGGGAAAATGCGGGATGGGTGGTCCTTAAGACCGTCATCAGCACGTTTTTGGCTTCCTTGGTCGCCATCCACTCCGGCATGGGTCGCAAGAATTCGGTGATTGACATCAACAACGCCATAGCTCGTTCTATTGTCTACGGTACTTCTGTCACCCTCCTGGTCCACGCCAGCATCGCCGTGCTGCAGTTCTAGCCGCCCCGGAGCGATACCATGCCGATACATAAACGATTTTATACCGGAGCCCTATTTGCGACACCCGTCTCATGTGTCGCATTACTTACAGGTGCATCCCAATGTACCTTTTTATTTTACTACAGAAAGCATGCATGATTTCACCTTGACCTTGTTGTATTGGACAGTGTATCTTTCACCGCAATCGTTCGCATCTGCGATCACCCTAGACGCCGAGGTAACATCCGTGAAAATTATCCCCATCCTGTCCCTCGTACTGCTCCTCTCCTTCTCTCCGGTCATGGCCCAGCAACCACTTACCTCGCCAGAACGTTCCCCGGCGAACAGTTCCAATCTGGATGCGGCAATTGATGCCCTGCACTCTGATATCGACGTCCTTCAACGAAATCCTTCGCCATCCATGCTAGATATCCTGGCCCTGTCGACCAAACTGGCGGAACTGGAAAAGCTGTCCGCTCCGATGACTGTCAATTCCATTCCGGCCCCAGAAACCACGTCGCATGAGACGCGGGATTTCCTGACCATCGGAGCAGGCGCCGGACTTGGATTTCTGGCTTCGGGACTGGTGATGACCGGCGTTTTGGGTCCGATGACCCACAGCTTGGCGACCGGTGTCGGATTATCATGGATGACAGCTCGACTCCTTTCGGCTTCGGTCACGACTCTTGGCGTCGTCTCCGGTACTTACGCGGGCGGCATGTATGCTCGAAATCTTGTTGTCGATTAAATCAACTACTCGATAGTTGACTTATAACTCGGGAGTGATGTTGAACCCTCACTCCTGAGTAAACTACAGACAGCACCAGCCGTGTCCTACAGAACACGCCTTGATCCCGGCTCGACAAAACGTCGTTTTGTCTACTTTGCTGGCTTGCTGTTCCTGATACACAATCCCACCGATATTTCAGCATTGGATCTCCTTCGTGATGCTACGGTTCGCATAGAACTGCGCATCACGTTGCTCATCTTCATTTTCGCCGTTCTCCTGGTATTGGTTCGGCATATGTGGACATCTTTTCGACTTCTTGGCCCAACAATCCTGGGGGCTCTCCTCCTTTCAACCCTATCCCTGCTCTGGTTCATTCGCGAATGGGTTACCCAGAACTACATGACCCAGTACTTCTCCAGCCTGATGGTCATCACCGCCTATCTGACCCTGGGACATGTCCTGCCATTCTATGTTCGCCAGCTTGCCGGCCAGGCGACGATACTGCGAGATCCCCCGTGATTCATGGTACCAAACGTCATCAGAACCTGCGCGAACCAGCTTGGACGGGAACGAATTTTTTATCGTACCGTCTTTTATCTCTCATATCCGCAAAGGCGGGCCGTTTTACAGCGATGAACTAAATTACCAACATTTTTTGACAGCCAGAGACATTCCCTTGTCAGTATCCGATATTCTCTTTGCAGCATTGCTTACGCCTCTGCTGCCAACAGCCCTCATCCTGATGAGCGCTTGGCTTGTCCGGCGGCTTGACGACCGGGGCATGTACGCTGTTTTTCCTTTCTCCGGACTGCCCATCGCCGCCGGGATCATTTTTTGCTGGGCCATGCTTACGGCAATGCATATTCCTCGGTCATTTACGGTTCAGGGCATCTGGTTCTCAACCTACTGGGCTCTTACTCCCATGGAACTCTATCTGCTCTGGCTTTCTCCCCTGGCTATGTATCAGGCATGGATTGCCGGCATGGCAGTGCTTTTTTCGGAAGTTCTCAAATTCAGTTGGCTCGCGGCATCATTTCTGACAATTCTTATTGTGGCGATCGCGGTAGCCGGATTAGCTTGGCGCAATCGTCAAGCCTGGCGTGGAATCGCCCTTTTTTTCTTGCTCGCCCTGACTGCCGCATCATGGTTTTATCTTTCCGTGATCTTGATTGCTTGGCTGGTGCACTGGCTGAATTTCTGGTTGCTGCTGCTGATCTTTGCCGTGCTTTACTTCATAGGAGCAAAATCATTTTATAATATATTGCGGCATCCGTTATAGATTTACATCCAAATGCTTAAAAGATCCCGCCCGAGGCAATCTTATTGCGCGTGTTGGTGATCGTGGATAGGATGATCAAAATTTTAACATGTCTATTCATTCTCCTTGTCCTTCAGGATTCAGCTCAGGGATGAAGGATTTTGAGTAGCTCGGCAGCTGACATCTCAGCAGGACTACGATGGACGTATGTGATCCTCGCAATTTTAAAATAATAGTCGCCTTAACGATCTGCTTGTTTTTTTCGACGTATCCGGTTCAAGCACAAGATTCGGAATACACGGACGGCATGAATTCTGATGAATCACCGAATCTTGCCGAACCGTACCCATTAATGCGCCGAATGGGAGAGGCCTGTTTTTTTGGTGCTGGGGCTGGATCCGCCAGCACCTTGATCTCCAGCCTGCCTCTTGCCGGACAAGGGCTGTCCGTCTCCGCCACATTCGGCATTGCAGTCGGCGCCGCCGCCCTGGGATGCGTGGTCGGATTTGCCGGAGCATCTGCTTCCAGTTTGTTTACCAACTGGTGGTGGGACCAGGGATTGGAATGGGCGCCAACCTGGAACAACACCGAACAACCTGCAGGTCTTGCAGGCGTATTCGACGAGCAGAGTATTAGGCAACCCATTTCTGAATATAATTGAAACCGAGAGGGCCAAGCCATGTTCCTGACCACATTATTGACAAGCGGCACCTCCGTCTTGGTGCTCGCGGCCATGCTGGCCACTGATCCGGTTTCCATTCGCAAGTTCTCCGTGCCGGCCTATGCCGAATACCATGGTTATTCCGGCGAAATTGTCAGCAAATTTCTACGAGAACGAATCCGGCACATTGCCCAAGAGGCAGGAACAGCTCGTGGTGAAGTGCTCAGCGTGTTTCACGACGACGTGTCGGCCATCGAAATTCTGGCCGAACGGCTGCAGCTAGGTGGACTTGTGGATGCGGTACAAGAGTTCATGAATCTGCAGGTTTATTCGGTAGGGGGATACCTCCTGCTCGAGAACGGAGAAATGAAAATTGGAACCCGCGTGGAAACGGCCAAAGGAGAAGTGTTTTTCTTGTCCGCCAGCGGTGGTCGTGACATTCGGACACTCATCAACAAAATGGCTGAAATGTTTGTTGAACGTGTGGACCCGTACGTTCTGGCCCTGTATTATTTTCGGAAAGAATATCCCTCGGGAAATTTTGTCGATGCCCCTGCTCTTGTGGAACATTGTATCAGCGTGTTGCCCACCCCTCAGAAGCAGTGGCCGATGCTGCTCAAGGGACGCATGGCGTATCGTGCCGGACAATATGAAGAGGCCATAGCATCATATCAAAGAGCTTTGGCTCTGGATCCTGATTTTGCCTTTGCCTTGGCGCGCTGGGGCGAAGCCTTGGTGGCCATGGGGGATGTGCAGGGAGGACTCGATAATATGCGGCTGGCAGTATCGAAAAAGAACGCTACGGCGGTAATTTTTCAGCTTTTGGGGGACACGCTGGCTCGCAACAGCTTTCCGGAAGAGGCCCGTGAGGCATATATTCAGGGGTTGCAAGAGACTCCTGATGATCCGGGACTTCAAATCAGTTTGGCGCGCTTATATCTCGATCACCGACAGCCCGAACCTGCTCTTGCCCTTCTGGAAAAGGCCGTCATCAAAAGGGGCGACGATGTCGAGACACACATCCTACTTACTCAGGCTCTGCAGGGCGTAATAACGCATCGTCGGGCGGCTTTGAATTATGATTCACAATTTTCCACGGCAACGCGGTAACTCCTAACCAGGTTCGCCATGACCTCATCAAAGGTGAAATCATGAAAAGTACGATCGCTATGTGTATGGCAGTCTGGCTGTGGCTCGCAAATCCTGCTCTGGCGGGAGCCACTACGACGGGAGAAGAGTTCCTACAGGGGACCGGGACCGCCTGTCTTGTTGGCGGAGCGGTTATGGGAGTCGCGGCCCTGTCCGTTGGACCGACTGTCGTTGGCGCTTTGACCGGAGGGACGATGGTAATGCCGGCATCCGTGACAACAACCGGCGCAACGCTACTTGGATGCAGTGCCGGCGCAGCGGCTGCCATAACCTATTATTCGATCAACTGGGCTTATGAAACCTTCTTTCGGGCATCGGAATTTCCACTGCTCTACCCGCCACTTGCCCGGGACCTGAATATTATCATGGACATGGACGAGGGAATCATCACGCAAGCCGCGGAGGAAAAATAAGAAACCAGCGGTAAGGGGTCCGCCGACGAGAAAGATTACCCTGACGTATCTACCTGAGCAGCCCTATCATGACCAGAAAGCTGCGACTTGCATCGAGGAACTTGTCGAAAAAACTTTCGCCTTTTCCACCATTGCCATTACCATTGTCAGCTGACACGACCTTGGTCTCGATGCGGTCATTTACATTGACGTCCGCCAATGCATTGTAGAGTGCATAGATCAATTCGTCGGCGCCTTCCCGAGGCATGGCCAAAACGAAAGGATCACAAACCGTTTCATACACCTGAGGGTTTTGCCAGAACCATGCCCGATCAATCACCACATGTCCCGGGCTCAATCGATCGTGGTGCTTGAAAAGATACATGGGTACAGGCAGGAGCCGCAGTTTTTTCTCTTTCACAAAAGCCACAACATCCGCCATTTCACCGGACACTCCGAGGCGAGGCGCATCAATGACCAGCACATCCGAATCACTGGAGATAAGTCGCTGCACCGCGATATGGGTGGGCCTGACCGTCAGCGCGACATCCGTTGCCAGCGGAAATGTTTCAAGAATGCGTTCAAATTTTCGCTTGGCAGCCGGGCTGACAGCCTCCACCCGGAGTGGTTGCGTCGAGCCGTAGTTGAGATCGGAAAAACCATTCCACAGCGCATCCTGCCGCACTGCCAGGAGCATGCAGGATGCCGGCCCCACCTCTAGCAGTTCCAGACCAAGCTCCGCGGCTCCCAGATCCAAAGCGCTGGAACGATGGACCAAGGCCAATCGGCCGGGTGCCACGGCCACAGCTCGCAAACCAAGCTCCGGCTCCACGCGTAACGTCGTGAACGGTGCTAGACGTAGAAGGCTGTGCAGCAGCGGTGGGACAAGACGAGCCTCCCATTCGGCACTCAGCGGCTCAACCAGAAGCTGAAACAGCGGATGTGCCGACTGCACATCCGCATCCAACAAAATATAACCATCGGAACGCTCATGGGGTGGAGTATTTTCCTTCGGTCTGACCATCACACTGGGATCATCCTCAGCATTCAGGGTCCCGACATTCATTGACGCGAACAGAGAACAAACCGCCAAAGCGTACATTAATCGTTTCATAATGTTCAAAGCCTCTTGCTGATGTCGTCGGAATCTACCTGTCCAGATAACCGGGTGCGCAACGCGGACCAGGAAACCCCAAGTGTGAGGGCAAAGCTGAAGAAAAGAGTTACATACAGAATAAACATGTCCAAATTGACCAGGGAGACCCAGCCCATTCTGGGCAAAGTCACGGCCACGGAGGTGACAACCAGAGTCAACACTAAGGCTCCAGACAGTCCCATGGAGCGAAACGTGAGACGGACAAAGATCATGTTCAGAGCAAAAAGAATCAATCCAATGGAAATCTTAAGGCTGATTTCGACATCCGAGGTCGTTGCCCAGTGATAGTATGAGCGTCCGCTCGGATTGTAGGTTCCCAGCACAATACCCGCGATGAGCATCCATCGCAGCAATACGCTGTACACGCCGAACTTCATCTGTCTACCCTCCTCTTCGGCCAGCTATCTGCGTAAGATAATCATGAAAGAGTTCCGGAGGGATCGTCAGTTCGCCGGCAAATGGATACATTAACTTTGCGGACATAACGATGAGGGAAATAAAGACCACCACCAGCAACGTGCCGAGAATGATGTGCACCTCGAGATAGGGCGTGAAGAGAAACCAGGGCATGGCAAAGGCAATCAACGTTGCCACCAGTAAAACATAGGACAACTTGCCGCCGAGGATGTCACCCGGGCCAGCCGCAATGCGGTCCGCGCGGTTGAGCATGATGTGGCGTGCCAACTGCTCCGCCTGAAGAGCGCTTGCCTGGTATTCAACGCCGCTGACCGCGATTTCTCCGACCGCCAGAAAAACGGCATCCAGATGGGCCTGGGCTTGCGGACTCCAGTCTCCGAAAGTAAGCAGGGGCCACTCTTCTTCTACTACGGTGTGCACATATGCCTCAAGGTGCATTGTCAGGTCTTTTCGGACGGAATCCGGCAGACTCCGCACGACCTGATCCAGGGCACGCACGGACATGGCTTCCGTTTTGACCGTAACCTGCATATCCTGGTACATTTCATACGCTGTAACCAGAAAAAAACCCAATACAACGGCATACGTCTCCGCCATGTAGTTGACCTTGCCGCTCGCGATCTGACTTTGCATACGCTCTAACGGGGGATACGCGATGCGGATCAGAATGATGCCAATTACCGAGAGCACCACAGAAGGTATGGCAAGCACTAGAAATGCTATCAGAAAAGGGGTTACCGCGACCCATTCAAAGACGTTTTCGGGCATGCTTACACTTTGGAATGAAATAATATCCAGTTCAGTTGGATTCTGGGTTGATCCATGATTAGGATCAGACTTTCAATTGCGACAAACCTTTTGTTCGAAACCATCGGCGGGAGCGAAACAGGCCGTTGCCGCGGGGTTTGAGATTGTTGCGCAGTACAGCGTCCTTGACCAATTGCTCGGCATGATCTTGATCCAGTACATTTCGAGAGAAAGACTGCAACAACATGGAAATACGCGTGAAATCCTTCTTACTCAGACGCCTGGAACGACCGGCTGCCTGCTTGACGAGCTCATCCAGCACACGCTCGACTTCGGTTTCCACGAAGGCATCACGTGCGGCAGCGGCGCCCAGAACCAGCGCCCTTGCGGAAAAGGGTTCAAGATCGAGATCAAAAGTCGCCATCTGCAGCCACTGGGTTTCGTTATCCTTTCCAACCCACTTCCTGCGTACGGCTTGTTCGACCACGAAATCATAAAACCGTCGATATCTTTGTTCCGTGTCGGACACCGTTTCTATCTCCAAATGTTGTGCTGTTTGACATGGCGATCGTCTGGCACTGTTGAATGTACGTCTCGAAATGTACAGATCGCTGCAGAGAGAGGTCTTGCCGCCATTGCAAGAATGCGGCACTTTACTTTACAATTGCAATAATGAAAAGGAGCACCTCCAATGAAGTCTTTCTTAATCCGTGTCAAGGGCGAACGCGACCCCTGGTGGACAGAAGTCAAAAGCCTTCTTTCAGGAAAGGGCATCCGACGTGAATCCCCGGAAGAATTGGCCGTATCTCGGGCCTTGGAAAAAATAAATTCTCCTCAGGAAATCGTCGGCGGTTCCGCGAAACAGATCCACATCAGCTTGTCTCATGACGGAGAAGGACGGGATCGTGGCGTGACGGTACTGGCCTATGACGCGTCCACGGCAGGTGGACCACCCAGGGACACAAGCCCAGATGCGGAAATCCAGCGTGACGCAAGCAGGTTTCCGAGATTGAGAACCTTTTTCTCATGGTGTGGAAACAGCCCGCGCATCAGCCGGACCTTTGGAAAAGTCCGGCAGTACTGCCGCTTTGAGATATTCTCGTAGCTATTCCAATACCGGCTCATGCAGTACGCCGGACGCAATATTAGGTAATCATATGCGATGCAAGGAAAGCTGTGGATGTATCGGGATCCAACAACGGGAGACGAAAAGAGGGATGTGATCTGGATACTGTAGTGGTAAGATGTTAAAAAGTTGGCGAAGGAGTGTGCGAGGCCGCAAAATCAAGGCACTCCGGGCCTCAGCTGAATAGTTATCAGCAAATCCTGATGCGGACTGGTTCTTGATTCATCTCGCTTTTGATCACGACGACGAGCACGAAGGAACAAGCCATGTCCGAGGAGGTTGGTCGCATTTTTTTCTTCTACACTGGCGAGCAGATTAATGACCTTTATTAATTATTTTGGATGCATCAGGGGCATCAATGCCGGCCAGAGCCGATTCGCCGGGAGTATTGCTTTTTTTGACCACACTGAACGAACCGTCGGTCTCCAGGACCACGGCTTCAATCTCACCCAGCGCGGCCGTTCCGGAAGTCCGCACGGCTGAACGCACCTCATCCCGCGTTACCCGTGCTTTGCGAAGGCTGTCCGTAAGATATGCCCCGCGGTACAGCAGCAGCGCAGGCTCTCCCGTGACCACCTTTCTGACCCATTGAGCACGGACGCTCGACCAGGTGACGGCGAACTGGATCCCGATCAGCAGCCCCATAGCCAGCGCGCCTTCCGCAAGACTCACTTCCGGGTTGAGCAGTATGTTTGCCAGGGTAGATCCCAGCGCGACAGTCACGACAAAATCGAAGGCATTCATCTTGGAAAGCGTTCGCCGCCCCGATATCCGCAGAAAAAAGACCAAGACAACATAGGCGATACAGCCCACAATAAATGTTCGAAGCAGGGTCTCCCAGTCACTGAAGAAAATGCCTTCCATCATCGACCTCCAGAACACGGTTCGTGCCACAGCCGAAACCAACTTCTGATAAGTCTAAGACCAAACCTCGGCTTGTGAAGAAGTGCGAAATCCGTTCTCCCCCTGATGCTGCTCCGCATGCAGGAGGATAAACGCGGGATGTCCTGAAGTCGGCGAAGGGATTTGCTGGGATCTCAAAAAGATGAGTCGGTTGTCTGGTGTTTGGATCAGATCATGTTCGGGAGGAACAGCGTCAGGGAGGGAAAAGCGAGTAAAATGACGATGCAAAGGATCAGCGCGGCCAGAAATGGCCAGATTCCCCTGAATATGGTTTCCAGGGGCACATCAGCGGCAATGCCCTTGATGATGTAGACGTTCATGCCCACTGGCGGGGTGATGACGCCCATAGCCACGACCATGACCATGATCACGCCGAACCAGATCGGGTCGTACCCGAGCACGTTGACCACCACGGGATAAAAGATCGGGATGGTCAACAACACCAGGGCCAGAGCGTCGATGAAAAACCCCAGTACCAGGTAGATGAGCAGGATCAAGGCCATGACCACATATGCCGGCAGGTCCAGCTGTCCGGCCCAGGTGGCCAGTTCGAAGGGAATACGACTTACGGCCATGAACCGCCCGAAGATGACCGCGGCGGCCACCAGCAGCATGATCATGGCAGTGGTCCGGGTGGAGTCCGCCAGGGCGCGTTTCAATCCTTCCCAGCGCAATTTGCGCTGGATGAGGGTCAGGAAAAAAACGCCGCCCGCCCCCACGGCTCCGGCCTCGGTGGGCGTGAACCAGCCGGCGAAAAGCCCTCCCAGGGAAAGCGAAAAGATCACGAACACTTCCCAGATTCCGCCTTTGAGCGCGGCAAGTCGTTCTTTCCAGGTAAATTTCGGACCTGCAGGCCCCAAAGCCGGATTGATCCTGGCCATGATGAATATGGTGGCCATGTACAGGAACATGAGCACGAAGCCGGGAATGATTCCGGCCAGAAACAGCTTGCCGATGGACTGCTCCGTGGCCATGCCGTAGACGATGAAGATCACGCTGGGGGGAAACAGCACGCCCAGGGCGCCGCCCGCCGCCACGCTGGCTGTGGAGAGGGTGTCGGCATAGCGGTATTTTTTCATCTCCGGAATGGCAATCGCGCCGATGGTCGCGGCCGTGGCCGTATTCGAACCGCACACCGCGCCGAAAAGTGCGCACGTGGCCTGAGTGGCGATGGCCAATCCACCGGGGAAATGCCCCATAGTCCTGTAGGCAAACGTGAACAGCCTGGCTCCGATGCCGGAGTAGAACGCCAGAAACCCCATGAAAATGAACATGGGGATGACGCTCAAGGAGTAGGAGGAAAAGGTGGCGTAGAGATCCTTGGAAACGACCCGGAAGGCGGCTTCCGGGGTAATCAGCCAACTGAACCCCAGGAATCCGGACAGGACCATGGCATAGGCGATGGGCATCCGGACAATCAGCAGCAGGAAGAAAAGTCCGATTCCCCCCAGCCCCACAAGCGTCGCACTCACCGCCGCACCGCCATTCCGATCATCTCAAGGGTACGCAGGAACAGGACCAGACAAAGCAGGATCAATGAAGCCGCAAGTCCGTAAACAAAGGGGTAAAATGGAATCTTTGTGGTCAGACCGACTTCGCCGCTGGCCGCGAAGCTCCTTCCGTAGTCCAGCATGTGCTTTGCACAAAAGATGAAAAAAACCGCGGATACGGCGTTGGTCATGGCGTCAATGCCCGCCCGGAGGCGATCCGGCAGCTTGGCCACCAGAAAGCCCACGGCAATATGTCCGTTTTTCAATGCGCAATGGGCCAATGCCAAACTCACCGTGAGGGAAGTTAAAAATCCAACATACTCGTAGGTTCCAAGGATAGGGCTTTTGAAAAAAGCCCGCAAAATGATGTTCAAAACGATCAACAGCATGACGGCGATGAGGCTGATTCCGGCAATGGCATCGAAGACCTTGCACGCGCCCCAGACATGTTTTTCAGCTTGTTTCAAATAGATGGTCGAACGTGACGGCATGGTACTCAAAGATATGGTTGGATAATCAGCAGCGAAGCGCTGTCAGAAAGGGGGGACGCTCCATTCGGAGAGTCCCCCATCAGTTGTGGGATACAAAGTAAAAACTCAACTCAATAACAATTAGTTCTTTCTCAATAGAGCGCATTATATTTTTCAGACAATTCCTGGACCAGATCCAGGGCCTGTTGCCCGGGCAGCCCCTTCTTCCTCATTTCCTCGACAAATTCAACCTGGATGGGCAGCACCAATTCGGTCCAACGGGCAGTTTCCTCATCAGACAAAGTGACCACCTGCTGGCCCGTGTCTTCCACCGCGTACTTCAGCGCGGCCTCATTTTGCGTATCCCACAGCCCCATGGCCACATCCTGAAAAAACCGTTCCGAAACCTCTTCCACTACGGCCTGCAAATCCGCGGGCAAAGAGTTCCAGGTTCGCTGGTTCATGGTCACGAAAAACAGCGTGTTGTACAAGAACGGCGTCAGGGTCAGATATTCCGTCACTTCGGCGTGCCGCCATCCCTGCAGAACTTCCAGGGGAGAGAGGTTGCCCTTGACGAGTCCGCGGGATAGGGCTTCGTAGGCCTCGGATTGGGGCATGGCCACGGGGATTGCTCCCAGGACGGACAAGGTCTTGGCGCTCAGACCGGTGGCCCGGATTTCCATTCCTTGCAGATCTTCAAGAGTCCGAACCGGTGACTTCGTGAACAGATCGCCGGGCCCGGTGGCCAGAACCATCAACAGCTTCGTATCCCGCACTTCCGTCGGATTCAGTTCCTTGATCGCCTCCCAGGCCACCTGGCTGGCAACCTTCGAATTTTCATAGGTCACGCCTGGCAATTCGAAAACTTCCAGCAACGGAAACCGGCCCCGGGTATAGGCGAAAGCGGACAAACCGATATCCGCGATTCCTGTGACCACGCCGTCATAGACTTCAGACGCGGCGAGCAAAGTTTGTCCAGGAAAACTGACAATTTTTATTCGACCATCGGAAGCCTCGGCCAAGGCCTGAGCCCAGCCCTGCACCATGACCGTTTCCGCCGGATGGGTTGCCGGGAAGAAATGGGCCAAGCGCAACGTCACAGTTTTCCCTGACGCTCCGGCGCTACCCGCGCTCATAACCAGCGTCATCAGCAATGCCAATATTGTTACGCCAATTCTGTTCATCATAAATTCCTCAACTTGTTGGGTAGATCATCCGGCGCAAGGTCATAAAAGCACATCCCGCGCCGAAAAAAGTGGCATATCGATCAGATGGATGCAGTTGACCACTTGCATTCCCGCCGAACAGGTTACAAGTTGTACAATTCATCGCCGGGAATGATCCGGATATTGTTTTTCTGCAAAATATCGATTGCCTGATCCGTCCGATCGAAACGAAAAATCAAAACGGCGTTCTTGCCGGACTGCTGAACAAAGGCGTACATGTATTCGACATTGATCTGACTGTTGCTCAGCAGTTCGAGGATCGAATGCAGCCCGCCCGGCCTGTCGTCCACCTCCACGGCCACCACGGAAGTTCGCCCCACGGTGAAGCCGTTGTCTTTCAAAATCTGCTTTGCCCGCTCATGATCCGTGAGAATCAGGCGGAGAATGCCAAAGTCCGACGTGTCGGCCAGGGAAAGAGCCCGGATGTTCACCTTGGATTCGGACAAGACCCGCGTCACATCGGTCAGGCGACCAGCCCTGTTCTCCAGGAAAATAGAAATCTGTTCCACCTTCATCATTGAGTCCTCCCTTTGCGGAGTTCTTGTTTTTGGCAAATGGTTATGGGGAGGCCAATAGTTTGAACCTCCCCATGCCGCCTCTTCCCGGCTTTCTTATGCTGCGTTGCGGCGATCGACGATCCGTTTGGCCTTGCCTTCGGATCGGGCGAGGCTGCGCGGTTCGACCAGTTTGACCTTTGCCGTGACGCCGAGAAATTCCTTGATGTTCCCCTGAATCTTTGCTTCCAGACGCTGCAGGTGACGCACTTCGTCTGAGAAGATGTTTTCATTCACCTCCACCTGGACTTCCAGGGTGTCCAGAACGCCCTGCCGATCCAGGATCAACTGATAGTGGGGCGTCAGGCCCTCGGTTTCCACCAGTATGGCCTCGATCTGGGAAGGAAAGACATTCACGCCGCGGATGATCAACATGTCGTCGCTGCGTCCCTTGATCCGGCTCATGCGCACGTGGGTCCGCCCACACAGGCAGGGGACGTAGTTCAAAGAAGTTATGTCCCGGGTCCGATAGCGGATTAAAGGCTGGGCCTCCTTGGTCAGGGTGGTCAGGACAAGTTCGCCTGTTTCACCGGGCGGAAGCACCTCTCCCGTTACCGGATCAATGATTTCCGGCAGGAAATGATCCTCGAATATATGCAGACCTTTCTGGGCCACGGCGCATTCCATCGCCACTCCAGGGCCCATGATCTCGGATAAACCATAAATATCCAGAGCGATAAGGCCCAGTTTCGTTTCGATGTCGTGACGCATCTCCTCGGACCAGGGTTCGGCGCCGAAGATGCCGATCCGGATGGGCAATTCGCTGATGGAGATCCCCGCTTCCAGCGCAGCCTCATACAAAAAGAGGCTGTAGGACGGCGTGCTGCAGAGCACCGTGGGACCGAAATCCCGAAGCAGCATGACCTGTCGCTTCGTTCCGCCACCGGAAATCGGCACGATGGTCGCTCCCAGTTCTTCGGCGCCGTAATGTACCCCCAGCCCGCCGGTGAACAAGCCGTAGCCGTAGGCATTATGCACCACGTCGCCGCGATTCACCCCTGCGGCCATGAAAGCGCGGGCCATCAAACCGGCCCAGTTGCGAACGTCCCGGTGCGTGTAACCGACAACCGTTGATTTGCCGGTTGTTCCGGATGAGGCATGAATCCTGACCACATTCTCTTTGGGAACGGCAAAAAGCCCGTAGGGATAATTGTTGCGCAAGTCCTGTTTTTCCGTAAAGGGCAGATGTTGCAAATCCTTCAGGCTCTTGACGTGTACAGGCCGAATGCCGGCCTCCTCAAACTTGCGCCGATAGAACGGAACATTGGCATTGACGCGTTCCACGAGGCTCTTCAATCTGGTCAACTGCAACGGCTCCAGATCCTCACGGGGCGCTGTCTCCTTATCAACATCGTAAATCACGCCACATCCTCCTTCGAAGGGAAAAACAGGTTGGGGAAGATTCGAAGCAACTTCAGCAAATTTTGAACACACAAGACGGGTAACCTGGTTCGGCTGGTTTTGATACTGCGGCCTCTCATGTCTGATGAAGCCGGGATGTTCATGTCTGACAGTTCGGAGCTTCCTTTGCCCCCACTACATCACGTTGACCCAATAGATCCCGCCGGCCAGGAACACGGCTACGAGCAAAATGGCATATACCCTGCGCGAACGCAGGGAAAGCAGGGCACCGATGGTCCCAAGCATCCAGATCATCGGCCATGTAATCGGAAGGACCAGGACACGACCGCGGACATGATGCAAGAGCCAGTCGGTAAGCGGTACAAGCAGGGCCATGACCAGAACAAAGACAACCAGGTTCAACATGCACAGCGGAAAGAAAGACTTGCCGACAAGGCTCGACATGGCAACGGAGTGTTCTCGTCCAGACCTGGTGGACAGAAGCATGCGCGTGTATTCGACATTCTGTCTTCGCCGATGGGCATGCTCCAGCTTGCTGCCCAAAAATGCCATGGGCAGGCACAGCAGCATCAGCATGAAGATCGCGGGCGGCTGGGAAATATCAAAGGTATGGGCGAGAGCCAATGTCGTCAGCAGAGCAAAGGGCCCATGGGGGGGGATGTATGTTCCGATGGGAAATAGATCCAGAAAAAAAAGTTCAAAAAAGACCGCTGCCGGCAACGCCGTTTCCCAATGTCCGGTCACGGCGGCCCAGATCATGCCGATCACCAGGGGACGATCCAGGAAACCGATGTTCAGCCCGAAACGGGCCAGGGAAAAAAGCACAAAAAAAAACACGCAAGTCCGACCCAGGTCAGGGAATTCAATTCAAAGCTCACCATGACGCCTTCACCTGCGTCGAATCATTGGGCACGCAGCGGAAATCAAGCTGAATGCCCCGGTTGCAAAAGGACTTCAGGCAACCGATGTCCTCGTTGCTTAATGCCACATGCGGACAGAGCTGCTGCTTGCCCGGAGAATAATGCAGGTTGCCGATGTTGACCGTGGTCAGCGCGAAACCGTTTTGCAAAGCCCGCTGGACGTCCCCGCAGGTGGCGAAAAGAACAAGAATGCCGCCCCGTTGCCGTTTTGACTGCACGCACTGGTCCAAAAACTTCGCAACCCCTTCCACCGTGGTGAACAGCAACTCCACGTTCGCGGGCACGGCCAACCTGACAATCTCTTGCCGCAAATCATCCTCGGCCAACTCGTCGTTGACCACGATAATGCTCTTTGCTCCCAGATAGGGAACCCACGCTTCGATGACCTGACCATGGACCAGTCGATTATCAATTCGCACCCAGTTCATGACGATACCGTACTATCCTTTGGCCACCTTGCTGCGCAGCAACTCTCCAGCCACCACGATACCCTGGGATCCGGCGGCCTTGGCTTCCCTGGCCAAATCGGCCAGAGGCAGTTTGCGGGAACCGAGCACACGCAGCAACATGGGCAGATTGACGCCGGTGATCACTTCCAGCTGGTGGTCGTTCTTGTTCAGCAAGGAAAGACTCAGGTTTGTCGGGGTCCCCCCGAACATGTCCGTGAGGATGACGACCCCGGGCCCATGGTCCGCGCTTTTTACGCTGGCCTTGATCTGCGCGAGGGACTTCTCCACTTCCTTGGTCACATCCACGCTGACGAAATAGCAGTCTTGCTGCGGCCCGAGAATTAATTCCGCTGCCTTGAGCAGATACGCCCCATATTCGGTATGGGTGACTAATACGACTCCAATCACCATAAACTCCAAATGCCTGCGATCGGGTTCATCCCAGATCCAGGTGACGATGTTCAATGGTCACGGCAAATCCCGTGGCCTGCAAAGAGGTCAGAAGCGCTTGGGATACGGCGACGGACCGATGCCGCCCCCCCGTGCATCCCAGGGCCAGAGTCAGACGATAGCGGCCCTCGGCGGCATAGAGAGGCAGCAGGTATCGCAAAAAATCCTCGAAACGGTCAATAAAAGCTTTCCCGGGATCATGCTGCAGCACGTATCGGGCGATGGATTCGTCCAACCCTGACAGAGGCCGCAACTCCGGATCGAAATAGGGATTGGGCAAAAACCGAAGGTCGAAGACCAGATCCGCTTCAAGGGGAACACCGTACTTGAAGCCGAAGGAAATGAGATGGATCCGCATTCCCTCACCGGTTTCTTTTTCCAGAGGCCATTTCTCCTGGATCACCCTGCGCAGATCGTGAATCGAAAAATCCGAAGTATCCACCACCAGATCGGCATGATTGCGCAAGCCTTCCAGCATGACCCGTTCCTGAAATATGGCCTGGTCCAATCCCATGCCCTGCGCTTCCAGGGGATGAGGCCGCCTCGTGGTGGCGTATCGCCGGATGAGCACCGCGTCCCTGGCCTCCAGAAAAACCAGTTTGAGGCTAATCCCGGCCTGATCCATCTCCTGGACGAAGTTTTCCCACTGTAGCGCAAAATCAGGGAGCCGAACATCCAGCCCCAGGGCCACGCCGGGGTAGCGATCCAGCTTCATTTCCTCGGCCAGCGTGACCAGCTGTCCGGCCAGTCCAGCCGGCAGTCCGTCCACGCAAAAAAAACCGAGATCCTCAAAGACGTTCAAGACCGTACTTTTACCGGCCCCGGATTGGCCTGTAATCATCACCAGCGAGACATCATGGATGCCGCGGGGAGGTTGTCCAGGCTGTTCCGGCTCCTGCACAGAAGTTTGCTCAGGCAGTGTTGAGTGCATCCCAGAAATGATCCTTGTCTTGGGCTGTGAGGAAGGCGTGCCTAAATTCTTCGTTCTTCAGCAGTCTAGTGATGGAAGCCAGTATGCGCAAATGCATTCCGGCTACATGTTCCGGGGCCAGAACCATGAAAAAAATATGACACGGTTTGTAATCCAGGGCCTCGAAATCAACCCCCGCGGAACTGCGGCCGACCACGAGCACAATCTGCTCAAGCCCCTCCAATTTGCCGTGGGGTATGGCGATCCCGTCGCCTATTCCGGTACTGCCCAGACTCTCCCTGTCCCGCAGGACCCGGAACGCAGTCTCGGCGTCGAAGCTCGGCCACTTCAGGGCCAGGGCGGAGACCAGCTCCGCCAGAACCTCAGTCTTGTTCCGGGCCTGCAGTTCAGGAAGTAGCAGGTCCTTGCTTAGATATTCCCGGAGGATCATCAGGTTATATTCCCGGATCAATCAAGCCGAAATCGCTGCTTTTTCGGCGATAAATTACGTTCACGCGCTCAATATCCGCATTGAAGAACACCAGGAATTCGTTGCCCAGAGCTTCAAGCTGCATGGCCGCTTCGTCCACGGACATGGGCTTGGGTTCAAAATTGTCCGTTTCCGTAATGGTCTGTTCACGCTTTCCGGTTTCGTCCTGGGTGAAGGAGATCACATCAACCCTTGCGGATTGCCCTTTCTGGCCGCGACGGTGGTCCTTGCTTTTCTCCTTGATCTTGCGGACCTGGGCCTCGAGCTTGTCCAGAACCAGATCGATGGTGGAATACATGTCCTCACTCTCGCTGGTCGCGGAAAAATGCATGTCCTTGCCCGTCAATATGACCTCGGCCATGTGGCGGTATTTTTCCACGGAGAGATTCACCGCGATCTCGCCGTCATCGTCCGGCCGCAGGTAGCGGTTGATTTTGTCAAAACGTTCACGGGCATACCCTTTGAGGTGATTCGACGGCTCAAAATTCTTAAACGTGAATGTGATTTCCATGCAGACACCTCCAGAGAAAGGGTTCAAGGTTGATTGTTTCGGACAAGGTGCATTTCTGATCCGCCAAGCCATCCGCGCCGGACATGCAACATGTGTTGCCGACGGAGGGAAAGCGCCAGCGGCCTGTCGTGGTTCGGCTTGCACGGCAATCAGATTTTCACTCCTGGCATCTCCGGTTAAAATATCGATTTCCGCTTGGATGATGAGTCAATGTTCAACGCCATACGATACTTGGCCACGGTTCGGCGGGCAATATTCACCCCCAGGGATTTTTTCAACAACTGGGAGATCAACTCGTCGCTCAGCGGTCGTTTAGGGTCCTCCTCGGATATCAATTTCTTGATTTCCGCCTTGACGCTTTCCGAGCCGGCCTCACTGCCGTCATCCATTCCCAAGGCGCTGTTAAAGAAAAATTTCAGTTCAAAAATGCCGTGCGGCGTGTTCATGTACTTGTTCGTTGTGATCCGGCTCACAGTGGATTCATGCATGCTGATGTCCAAAGCCACGTCCTTCAGAATCATCGGTTTCAAGTGGGTCACGCCGTGACGAAAAAATTCCAGCTGAAACCGGACAATGCTTTCCGCGACCTTGTACAGGGTCCGCTGACGCTGGTACAGACTTTTCATCAGCCAGTGAGCGGAACGCACTTTCTCCTGAATGTACTCTTTTGCCCCCTTCCCATGAATGGCCATGTCTTTGGCATAGGCCTCATTGATCATCAGTCCCGGAATTTCGTCCTCGTTCAGGACAACGATGAAATCCTCGCCTTGTTGATGCACATACACATCCGGGCTGGTAAACTGCGGATCATCGGTGTTGAAGCTCTTCCCGGGCATGGGATCAAGCCGTTGAATGCACTCCAGGTACTCCCTGATCTCATCCATGGTGAGCTTGAACTTCTTGGCCAGAGGCTTGTAGCGGCGCTTTTCCAGTTCCTCCATGTGATCCTTGACGAAAGAAACCAGCACCGGATCATCCAGCCCCAATTCCTCCATCTGAACCATCAGGCATTCCTGCAGGTTTCTGGCGCATACTCCGATAGGATCCAGCCGTTGCATGATCCGGAGCACCCTTTCAGCCTCCTCGACGCTGCACTCCGCCATGAGCGCAATCTCCTCGAGGGGCTCGCACAGGTACCCCACCGAATCAAGATTGCCAAGGATCACGTTGCTGATGGCAAGATCTTTTTGCGGCAATGACGAAAGCCGCAACTGCCAGGAAAGATGACCGGTCAAGGTCGACTTGCCCGCCAGCCGGGCCTCAAAACTCATTCCTTCTTCAGGCACTTCCCAGTCCCTGCCTTGCATCTGCCGGCTGACGCTGGAAAATTCCCCAAGATAGTCCTGCCATTCCGGGTCATGCAGTTGACGCGGCTCTTCAACATTGACGGATTGAAAACGCTCGTCGGCAGGATCTTTTTTCTCCACCTCCATGACGGCCTCATCGAGGCTTTCCGGGACGATCTCCAAAACCGGATTTTCAAGTAATTCCTGTTGAATGCTTTCAACCAGCTCCATTCGGGAAAGCTGAAGCAACTTGATGGCTTGTTGCAACTGGGGAGTCATCACCAGTTGTTGCGTCAGCTTCAGCTGCTGGCGTAGTTCAAGAGCCATGCCCTACCCTCGATGTTGAATGCATTTGAGCAGGGAAGCCTTGCTTGCACAAGGCGGAATGCGTGATCATAGACAAAAATCCTCACCAAGATATACTTTTCGAGCACTTGAATCCGCCACGATTTCCTCCGGAGAGCCTTCAAAAATGGCTTTCCCTTCGAAAACAATGGAGGCTCTGGTGCAAATTTTCAATGTCTCGCGGACATTGTGATCTGAAATCAACACCCCGATGCCCCGTTCTCTGAGCGAAGTAATGATGACCTGAATATCATCCACCGCAAGTGGATCAATACCCGCAAATGGTTCATCCAACAACATGAATTTTGGATTGCGAATCAGGGCGCGGGCGATCTCCAGCCTTCGACGTTCACCACCGGACAAATACATGGCCTTCTGATCTGCCAGCTTGGAAATCCCCAACTCTTCCATCAAGGCTTCCGCTTTTTTGTGCTGAATGGAACGGGATAAATCAGTGTATTCAAAAATAATCTGCAGGTTTTGCAGGACAGTCAACTTTTTGAAAACCGAGCTTTCCTGGGGCAGATAACTCAGCCCCAGACGGGCTCGCTCATGCAGCGGCCATGTCGTGATTTGCTGCCCGTCCAGCTCGACGGATCCGCCCGAAGGCTTAACCACTCCGACCAGCATGTAAAACGTCGTGGTTTTGCCTGCGCCGTTGGGCCCCAGCAGCCCAACGATTTCTCCCTGCCGCACACGAACAGTGATTCCGCGGACTACCTCTTTTTGGCCGAAGGATTTACGCAGATCACTGCCGATCAGTATTGAACTCATTGCTCCCCCTGCTCGCGGGGCAGCATGAAAACGCCCTCCACTCTCCGATCCTTGCGTCCCTGCACGTCTACCTCTTTCTCCTGGACGTTGAGCGTGATTACATTGCCTTCCAGCTTGGTGCCTCCGCCTTCCACAATGGCATTTCCCTCCAGGCGCAGCACCCCCTGATCGACCCAATATGTAGCCATATCCCCGTGGCCGATCCGCTCTTCATGCTTCAAAAAAACCTTGCCTAGGGCGATCATCTTATCAATATCCACCTGGGCTTCCATGTCCTGTTCCACGGACACGTCTTCCGGACGATCCTCCCGGGGCAAGGTCCGCAAAAAAATCAGCAGCCGTTCCGAGCGGAGTTGAAAATTCGGCCTGTCCACATGCACATTTCCGATGAACTCTATCTGGTGTTTATGGTGATCATAGCGCAAACGCTCAGCCGTGATCCGGGTGGGCACGGCCTCCTCGTCATTCGCCCAGCTCCATGCCGCGAAGGCCGTGACTGCGACGAGGCACAACAATACGGATTTCCAAGCCATGTTCAATGGGCGACGAACAGCCACTTACAACCCTTTGGAAAAATTGTTTTTGGTAATGATAACCTCCACGCCGCCTTCGGCATTGACCACCCAGGTCGTCAGATCGACATCCCCTTTTTCGGAACGCAGCTGCAACCCTTGACGGTCCAGCAGGATGTCTCCGGACAAAAAGATGGTGTCGTCCATCTGGACAAAAATGGCTTCCCGAGAATTCAGGTATGTCGGACCGTATTCCATATGCACTCCTGACCAGAGCCGGATATCGCTGGAGGCTTGATCCACCTCGCCCAGGGGCGCGTTGACGATCACCGGAACATCATTTCCGACCAGATTCTTGGTGATGTACGGAGAATTGAGCAGAACCACCTGCTGTCCCTGGTCATAAGACGCCGAATTGGCCTTCAAGGTCCAAAGCATTCGTCCCTGCTGTCCCAATCGCATTTCCACTCCGCTCATGCTTACATCCACGTCGACATCCTCGGCCATGGGACCGATGGTTCGCCGCTCCTGTTCCGAATCCTTTGAAAAAACAAAAAAGCCCACAACCAGCAGGCAGACAAGCCCAATGAGTATTTTTCGATGCATGGATCCTCCACCTCGGATCAAATCGTTTATCTACCGTATTCGCGGCGCGCACACGGCTGAAGCTTAATCTTAGATGAGCTTGGCCTTGCAACGTTCGGCAAGAGATACTGAGTATAATATTTGCAAGATAAAATCGAGTACCGCAAGAACTTGCCGGATACGAACAATTGATGCCTTCGTCGCCATAATGAACGCTTCAGGCCGTCAGGAAGGAAATCAAAGTTTTTCCGAACCGAATTCTAACTACGCCACTTTTACGGCTCCATTCATATTGCCTATAACCACGCCGGAAAAAACGGTCAAATGGACGCCTCGCCCGCGCAGAGCAAAATCTGTGTTCTCAGCAATAATCCAAATCCAAATCGCAATCGAAATCGAAATCGAAAATATTACACCACCTCATGATTACGCCATCTTCTTGGTATGTCGTCTGATTGCGATTCGATTGCGATTACGATTACGATTGCGATAGCGATTGCGATACTTAATCGAATAGAGCGTGAGAATCGAGAACAAGTCTTGCCCTGTTACCCGCTTGGGCAGGCCGGGCAGATCGTCATCTTGACCCGGCGGGGGCCGCCGCCCTATTGTCAGCGAGTGACTCATCCTGAATCAAACCAAACAGTACGCCTGAACAAGGTGCTGGCGCAATCCGGACTCTGCTCACGCCGGGCGGCGGATGAAATGATTCTGGAGGGAGCCGTCATGGTCAACGGCGAAGTGACGAGAACTCCGGGTATCCGCATTGATCCAGGCCGGGACCGCGTTCGGGTTCGCGGCAAGGATATCCCGCTTACCCCGGAGAAACACCGCGAACTCCTGTATCTGGCCATGCACAAGCCCCCCGACGTGGTGACCACGGCCCACGATCCCCAGGGCCGGAAGACCGTCATGGACCTCCTTTCCTCTGAAATACGCCGCCGAAGGCCGTTTCCCGTTGGCCGCCTGGATCTACTGTCCGAAGGACTGCTCCTGCTGACCACGGACGGCGAAACGGCCCTGCGCATGACCCACCCTCGCTGGGAACATCCCAAAACATACCATGTTCGGGTCCGTGGTCACGTGACGCGGGAGAAACTCGAGACCATGCGCAGCGGAATGCAGCTTGCCGAGGGCGAGCGGCTGGCACCCGTGGAGGTTCGCATCATTGGCAATGATGGAACGTCATACCGCCAAAATGGCCGCCATTCCGAAGGAGGCGTGATTCTGGAAATGACGCTGCGCCAGGGCGTGAACCGGCAAATCCGGCGGATGTGCCGCGATCTTCGCCTGCATGTTCTGGGTCTGCGACGGTTGAGCCAGGGTCCCATCCAGCTCGGCGATTTGCCCAGCGGCGCATGCCGGTCCCTGACTCCCAAGGAAATCAACGCCCTGCTCGACTCCCTCGACTTGAACAGGAGACCCGCATGATCCATCTTTTCTTCTGCCCGCAAATGACGGAAACAGCTCTGCGCATCCACACGGCCCATCCGAAAGATATCACCCTCGGGCGGATCGACTGGTCCTATTTCCAGGATGGCTTTCCCAACCTGCGGATCGAAAACGCTCCCAATCTCCGCAACCGTGACGTGGCCTTTCTCGGAACCCTGACCACCCCCGGAGAGATGTTCGCCCAACTGGCCGTGCTTTTCGAATTGCCTCGGTATGCCGTACGCTCCTTCAAGCTGATCCTGCCCTACTTTCCCACGGGAACCATGGAACGGGTCGAGGAAGAAGGCCAGATCGCCACGGCCGCCACTCTGGCCCGCCTGCTCTCGGACATTCCGCTATCCATGTCCGGCCCGGCCCAGATCGTCATCTACGACATCCATGCCCTGCAGGAGCGCTTCTATTTTTCGGACAGCGTCATTCCCCGGCTTGAAACCGCCGTGCATCTGCTCAAGGAAGAGATCCAGAGTCTGCCCGACGTGTCTATCGCTTTTCCGGATGAAGGCGCCTGGAAGCGCTTCGGGCGACTCTTTTCGGAATTTCCGCAGATTGTCTGCCTCAAGGCCCGACAGGGAGATCGCCGGGGCGTCCTGATCAAGGAAGGCGATCCTCGCGACCGGCACGTCCTCATTGTGGACGACCTGATCATGTCCGGTGGGACCCTGATCGAGTGCAAGAACGTTCTCCTGGAAAAAGGCGCAACCTGCGTCAGCGCCTTTGCAACCCACGGAGTATTTCCGGATAGGGCATGGATGCGTCTGGAGAATGAAGGATTTCAAACCATCTGGATCACGGACTCCTGCCCCGCCCAAGCCGAGGCCGTCTATAGCCGGTCTCCATTCCAGGTCATATCCTTGGCCCGGGATATTGCCAGAATCCTGCTTGAACCGTTATCACCGCCCAGCGACTGAGCGTGCTCATCACGCCTACCTTTCCGACACCATCTTCCATGTCCACCCAAGGAGAGAAACATGATCCCCGACGACCTGTTGTATTCCGCATCTCATGAATGGGCCCGTATAGACGGCCAGGAAGCGCTGGTCGGAATCACGGACTTCGCCCAGTGCCAGCTCGGCGACATCACCTTCATCGAACTGCCCTCGGCGGGCGACGGCGTCGCTCAGGGCCGGGAAATTGGCAGTATCGAATCGGTCAAGGCGGCAACCGAACTGAACAGTCCGGTTACCGGAACGGTTCTGGAAGTAAATGAAGAACTGGACGGCGCCCCGGAAAAAATCAACCGGGATCCCTACGGCGCCGGCTGGATGATCCGCGTCAAACTCTCCGAAACGCCGCGGGAGCTGCTCACATCAGAGCAATACAAAGTCCTGGCCGAATGCCGCGAGTAGCCCATGCCCTATATTCCTCACACCCCGGATGAACAGCGACGGATGCTGGATGTGATCGGCGCGGCCGGCATGGACGATCTGTTCGCGGAAATTCCCGAGACGCTTCGTCCCAAAAGCTTCGACCTGCCCGAAGGCCTTGGCGAACATGAAGTGCTGAGCCGACTGGAAGCCTTGGCGAACAAGAACAATACCCAGTTGATCAGCTTTCTGGGCGCCGGTTTCTACGATCATGCCATTCCCGCGGCCGTGGACTTTCTGACCTCCCGGGGGGAATTCGCCACGGCATACACCCCTTATCAGCCTGAAGCCTCCCAAGGGTCCCTGCAGGCCATTTTCGAATACCAGACGGCCATTGCCAGGCTTCTGGACATGGATTTCGCCAACGCATCGGTCTACGACGGCGGTACCGCCCTCTACGAAGCCATGATGATGGCGGTGCGCCAGACCAAACGTCGCAGAATCGTGGTGGATGAATGCGTCAACCCCATCTATCGCCGCATGCTGGACTGCTACACCTCGAACCTGTCCCTGGAGATGATCCTGGTGCCGCACCAGGAAGGTTCGTCCGACATGGAGGCCCTTTCCGCGGCCGTGGATGAAAACACCGCCGGGGTTATTGTCCAGAACCCAAATTTTTTCGGAGTCATCCAGGACTTCACCGACCTGTTCTCCCACGTCCGGAACCACGGCGCCTTGAACATTATCTCCGTCTATCCCCTGATGCAGGCGATCCTGAAGACCCCGGGCGCCATGGGGGCGGACATCGCAACGGCAGAAGGCCAGAGCCTGGGATTGCCGCTGAGCTTCGGCGGGCCCTACCTGGGCATGATGACCTGCTCCAAAGCCTTGATCCGCCAGATGCCCGGACGCATTGTCGGGAGAACCACGGATGCCGAAGAGCGGACCGGCTACGTCCTGACCCTGCAGGCCCGGGAACAGCATATCCGCCGTCAGAAAGCCACGTCCAACATCTGCTCCAATCAGGCCCTGTGCGCCATGCGGGCCATTGTCTACCTCTGCCTGATGGGCCCCAGGGGGCTGGCCAACACGGCGACCCACTGTACTGAACTGGCCCATTACGCCGCCAGACGGCTGCTCAAACTCCCGGGAACAAGAATGCTCAGCCCGGCGCCCTTTGCCAATGAATTCGCCCTGGTCCTGCCGCGACCGGCCTATCACGTCATCGACCGGTTGACCCGGCGCGGTTTTTTGCCCGGCTTTCCCCTGGGCCGCTATTATTCCGGCCTGGAGAATGTTCTGCTTGTGGCCTGCACGGAAAAAAACACTCGCGAAGACATCGGCATTCTCAAGGAACTGCTGGGAGGGGCATTATGAAAACCATATTCGACCAATCCGTCTCCGGGCGACCCGGTGTTGGAATGCGCGAGCTGAAAAAGGACCTGACCGGTCTGATCCCCCAGGAACTGGCAAGAACCAGCCTGCCCTGTCTGCCCCAGGTCGGGGAGCTGGACGTGGTCCGCCATTTCACCCGCCTTTCCCGACTGAATTTCGGAGTGGACAGCCATTTCTATCCCCTGGGTTCGTGCACCATGAAGTACAGCCCCAAGTTCATGGAACAGGCCGCCGCCCTGCCCGGTTTCAGCCGACTGCACCCCCTTGTTCCCCAGTTCAGGGGCGCGGGCCACTTCGCCCAGGGTGCCCTGGAAGTGATCTTCGAAACCGAACAACTGCTCTGCGAAATAACGGGTATGGCCGGATTCACCGTGCATCCCATGGCCGGATCCCACGGCGAACTCACCGGCGCCATGATCATCGCCGCCTACCACAAGGACAAAGGCCGCAAGCGGACCAAAGTTATTGTGCCGGATTCGGCCCACGGAACGAATCCGGCATCCGCGGCCATTGCTGGATTCGACGTGATCAGCCTGGAATCCAAGGACGGAATTGTCGATCCGGAGGCCCTTGAAGCGGCCCTCAGCGAGGACGTGGCCGCGGTGATGATGACCTGCCCCAATACATTGGGGCTGTTTGAACTGCATCTGCCCCGGATCGTGGAACTGGTCCGGTCAGTGGACGCCCTGCTCTACTACGATGGAGCAAACCTGAACGCCATTCTGGGCAAAATGCGTGTGGGGGACGCCGGTTTCGACGTAGTCCACCTGAATCTGCACAAGACCTTCGGCACCCCTCATGGCGGAGGCGGTCCGGGATCCGGTCCGGTGGGCGTCAGCGAACGTCTGGTGGAATTCTTGCCCATATCACGAGTGGTCAAGCTGGAAGACGGTCAGTTTTTTCTGGACTACGACTACCCGAAGTCCATCGGATATGTCGCCCCGTTTTACGGGAATTTCGGCGTCTACCTCAAGGCGTACGCCTACATCCTGCGCCTGGGCCGCGAGGGCCTGATCCGGGTTTCCGAAAACGCCGTTCTCGCGGCGAACTACCTGCGCAAGCGTCTGGAAGAACACCTGGAAATCCCCTACAACAGGATCTGCATGCACGAATTCGTGGCCTCGGCCGTGCGTCAGGCCGCCCAAGGCGTACGAGCCGTGGATATTGCCAAAGCCCTGCTGGACAAGGGACACCACGCGCCCACGGTCTACTTCCCCCTGATCGTCAAGGAAGCGTTGATGTTCGAGCCCACGGAAACCGAATCCCTGGAAACCCTGGATCAGTTCGTGAATGACCTGATCGAGATCCTGGAACAGGCCGAACACGACCCCGCCTCCATTCAGTCCGCACCTCATCAAACACCCGTGGGCCGCCTGGATGAAGTCAAGGCCGCCCGCAACCTGGAACTGACGGACCACTGCGGACTCTGATTCCTTCGCTGACATAAAAAATGCCGTGAGATTCCGAACGGGATCTCACGGCATGCTGATCGACTTCGTCGCCGGACCAGCAAGAATCTCTGCCGGCTCGAAAATCACTCCGAAAATGCTCAAAAACTTGCGGCAATCAAAGAGGATACATCCTGGGAGCGCCGCACCCCAGTGCGGCCAGCGGTGTAACGCACCAGTACCAAGTTCCGGCTGGAGCGTGGCCCAGTAACTGGGTTACGAAGCTCCACGCAGGATGAGATCCCCTTGCACGCGAAACCTCATCGCCCGACCTCTTTGAGCAGTTACATCACTCCTTCATCTTGTAGGTGATCGCTGAGATCACCGCCCCTTGCGGGTCCTGAAGCACGCAAAACCGCCCCACCCCTGGAATGTCCGTTGGCGGCACAAGCACCCGTCCTCCGAGTTCTTTCGCTTTCCCTGCCGTGGCATCCACGTCGTCAACAGTAACGTACGTTCCCCAATGGGGAGGAGTACCGGCCGGAACCTGCGACGGCATGGGCATCATGCCGCCGACCTCCTCTCCCCCTGCCTTGATCACGCTGTAATCCATGCCTTCCATGGGCATGCCCGAAATCTCCCAGCCGAAAAGGGTCCCGTAAAACTTTTTCGCGCCGTCGACATCCGCGGTAAGCAGTTCGTTCCAGCTGAAGGCGCCGTGGGTTTCATACTTGTTGCTCATGATCGCTCCTTTGTTTGGTTTCCGTTTTCATGATCAGCCTGTCTTGCAGCAGGATGCGGGTAACACGCAGACCTGTGCAAAATAACACGATGTATAGTTTTATATTTTTATGTTGTAAAAAATTATTGAAACGTATACATTCACGCCAACAAATCAACAACTTTTGACAAGACTCCAGCACCACGGATCTATCGGTCAAATCAACAGCCGTTTCGTGACGTCTCGTTGCCGCTCCTGACTCCGTCTCGGCTTGAAAAGATGCAACCTCATGGCAATCATCATGAATTCCGCAACACTACCAGGCAATCATCCTCTGATCAATCGACCCATTCGATCAACTTTGTCCCGGCTGGCCGGGTATATGCAGGGAGAATACAACATGCGACACGTCTCGTCGCGCCTCGCGATCATTCCGGCTATCCTCCTCTACGGCATGATTTGGTCCCTGCCGACCATGGCTCATGCCCGGCAGACCATCGACATCCTGGGCCGGGAGGTGACCATCCCGGCCCAGGTGGACCGGGTGATCTGCTCCGGCTCGGGATGTCTGCGTCTGCTGGTGTACTTACAGGGGCATGACCGGATTGTAGGAGTCGACAGTGCGGAAAAAGGCGGTCTCCCCTTTTCCACGGAGGCCCGGCCCTATGCGGTGACCCAGCCGCACCTCGGCGAACACCCTCTGTTCGGGGAATTTCGAGGCCATGACAATCCGGAGTTGATCGCGGCTCTGGCCCCTGGACCGCAAGTGATCCTCAAGACCAATGCCCCCCGTGACGGCGGCACGGACATGCTTCAGGCCAAGACCGGCATTCCTGTTATCGGCCTGGGCTACGGGAATTTGACCACCCAGCGGGATAATCTCAATCAGACCTTGCGAGTAATGGGTCATGTTCTGGGTTTGGAGGAACGAGCCGAGGCCGTGATTTCTTATTTCGATGTTCTCGAGGCTGATCTGCGACGCCGGGCCGAGTTGGTTTCCGACGACAAAAGACCGAGCGTCTACATTGGCGGCCTGGCCCACCGCGGCGGCCATGGATTCGCATCCACCGAACCGTCCTATGCACCTTTCGCATTCCTGAACGTGCGCAATGTGGCCGGGGAACTTGCCGGAAACAAGGAGACCGTGGCCCATGCCACGGTTTCCAAGGAACAGCTCCTACTCTGGGATCCGGATGTCGTGTTCTTGGACATTTCCACGACCCTCCTCCAATCCGGCGCCAACGGCCTGGAGGAACTGCGAACGGACAAAGCCTACCAGTCCCTGAGCGTTGTCCGCAGCAACAACGTTTTCGGCGTCTTCCCCTACAATGCCTACACCACGAACTACGAATCCGTGCTCGCCAATGCCTATTACATCGGCACGGTACTCTACCCGGAACAATTCGCGGACATCGCCCCCATGGCCAAAGCCGAGGAGATCAGCAACTTTCTCAACGGCGGACCGGCCTTTGAGCACATCAATTCAAATTTCAACAACCTGGGGTTCAGCAGGGTCACGTTCTGATCAACATCCAGATGGCGACGCGAAAAATTCTCTACATTTGACCAACACCATCATAACGGCTACTTTTTGGTACAAATAAATGCACCACAAAGTGGAGTTGCGTATGAAAATCATCAGCGATCGAGAATTCAGGAACAATCCCGGAAAACTTCGCAAGGAGCTGGAGCATGGCGATGTCGTGCTTGCGAAACGTGGAAAGCCGTATGCGGTGATGCTGCCTGTCATGAATATTGAACGTTTGGACGAAGTTCTGGAGCTGGCATCCCGCATCAAGGCGCAGATGGCCTTGTCCCGCGTCAGAAACAAGGCTGCGCTCAGTGGAATGGATCAGCTCAGCGAGGCGGAAATCGATGCGGAAATTTCGGAGGTTCGCAAGGAAAGGCGAACGTAGCGATGCTGGCGGTAGTGGACACCAACGTCCTGGTTTCAGGCCTGCTCACCCTCCACACCATACCGGCCAGGGTGGTGGATATGATCTACACCGGCCGCATCCACTGCCTGCATGATGATCGCATACTGGATGAATACCGACGTGTCCTGTCCCGGCCAAAGTTTGCCCAAGCCATCTCATCGCGGGAAGTGAACGACCTGCTTTCCTATTTGGTCCACTCCGGCCGAACCATCCTTTCCGAACCGCTCAGAGGGCTCCCAGGAAACGTCCCGGACCCCGACGATCTGCCTTTTGCCGAGGTCGCCGTAACCGGAAATGCTGCATGCTTGATCACCGGAAATACGATCCATTTCCATTTTCTCACCATGCCTCCCTGGAGCATCGCGGTTTTCTCTCCTCGCGAAGCCTATGACATGCTTTGCAAGGAAGTTTGATCCGGCATCATCTTGAACATGGCTCACACGTCGTCTCAAACGATCTCCCCCCTGAACAATGATCCCGATTCAAGAAGCAGCTGACCTTCCAACCTTTCATCCTGATTACATCACGCCGCCATGACCCATTTTGATCACGGCCAACCGCCTTCGGAATATAGCGCCTACATCGGCCGCAAGATCCTGTTCCTGTTTTTGCTGACCCTGCTGACCGGTATGTTGCTGGTCACGGCTGTTTCCCTGGGGGCGGTGCGCATTCCGGCATGGGATGTAATTCTGGCATTTTTCGGCTTGAGCGAGGACGCCCGGTTTTCCATCATCATCCGCAACATCCGTCTGCCTCACGCCCTGGCCGCCTTGCTGGCCGGGGCCGGGCTGGCCGCGGCAGGGGCGGCCATGCAGTCCATTCTGCGCAACCCCCTGGGATCGCCCTTCACCCTGGGCATTTCCCAGGCCGGAGCGTTTGGCGCGGCCTTTGCCGTGATGCTCCTGGGCACCGGGACCATGCAAAGCACCCAGGTGGGAGCGGTGAGTATCGCCAACCCCTACATGACCACGATCTGTGCGTTCATCGCCTGCATGGCCGCATCCCTGATCATCATCGCCATTGCCCGGCTGCGCGGGGCCAGCCCGGAGGTGATGGTCCTGAGCGGGGTGGCTTTGGGATCGCTCTTTTCCGCCGGGACCATGTTTTTGCAGTATTTTGCAGACGACGTGCAGCTGGCGGCCATGGTCTTCTGGACCTTCGGCGACGTGGGTCGGGCCGGTTGGCCGGAAGTGGGCTTCATGGCCGTGGTTGTGGCCGGGGCACTGCTCTTTTTCATCCTGAACCGCTGGAACTACAATGCCATCGACGCCGGGGACGAGACGGCCAGGGGGCTGGGCGTACGCGTGGAGCTGGTCCGGATGGTCGGCATGATGGTCGCCTCCCTGGTCACGGCAGTGATCGTCTCTTTTCTGGGCATCATCGGCTTCGTGGGGCTGGTTTGCCCGCACATCGTGCGCCGGATCATCGGCGACGACCATCGCTTTCTGCTGCCTGCCTCGGCTCTCACCGGCGCCTGTCTGCTTTTGGCCGCGGATACCGCGGCCCGCCTGATGCTCGCCCCCCGTGTCCTGCCCGTCTCCATCCTCACGGCCTTTCTCGGAGCGCCCACTTTTCTCTACCTGCTGATCCGGGGACGCAACCGATGATTCTCGACGTGCAAAACATCCGCATCGGCTACAACGGCCGACTGGTCCTGCAAGGCCTTGACTTTGTCGTGAACCGCGGCCAAGTGCTGACCATTCTCGGCCCCAACGGCGTGGGCAAGACCACGCTCCTGCGCTGCATCAACGCCATGCTCAAACCCAAGTCCGGGGCCGTGCTCGTGGAAAATGCCGACGTCTTCCGGATGCGCGCCGGAGACATCGCCAAGCGCCTGGGCTACGTGGCCCAGCGCAACGAGGCAGGACGCATGACCGCCTTCGACGCCGTGCTCCTGGGTCGCAAGCCGCACCTGCGCTGGAAGGTGACCGAATCCGACCTGCGCAAGGTGGACGGCGCCCTGAAACAGTTGGGCCTGGAGCATCTGGCCCTGCGGCATATCAACGAGATGAGCGGCGGCGAACTGCAGAAGGTCTGCATTGCCCGGGCTCTAGTGCAAGAGCCCTCGGTGCTGCTCCTGGACGAACCCACCAGCAGCCTGGATCTCAAGAATCAGCTGGAGATCCTGCGCACCATCAGCCATGTGGTCCATGAACACCAACTGGCCGCGGTGATGACCATGCACGACCTGAACATGGCTTTCCGCTTTTCTGACGCCTTCGTATTCATCAAGGAGGGCAAGGTCTTCTGCTGTGGAAAGAACGAGGAACTCACCCCGGACATGATCCGGGAAGTCTACGGAGTCCCCGTGGACATCCTGCGCCATCAGGGACAAACCGTGGTCGTTCCCTGCGTTTGATGTTCATAGCTCGAGACACGTGGCTTCCTCAGCATCTTTTTTATCATCAACAAACAAATCAACAAGGACATGACATGAACTGCACCCTGACCCAGGAACAGGTGGACCGGGCCGTGGCGTTTCACGGCCATGAGTGCCCGGGGTTGTGGATCGGCCTGCGGGCTGCGGAGCTCTGCCTGCGCGAGCTGGGCCACAACGATGACAATCCGATCACCGCCGTTGTGGAGACGGACATGTGCGGCGTGGACGGCATCCAGGTGCTCACCGGATGCACCCTGGGCAAGGGCAATTTGATCCATAGGGATCTGGGCAAGACGGCCTTCTCCTTTTATCGAACCACGGATGGCAAGGCCCTGCGGGCGGTCTTCCAGCGAGAAGCCATGGGACCGGAGAACGGCGAGTTGCGCGAATTGATGAAAAAAGTTTTTTCCGGCTCGGCCACCACAGAGGAGCAGAGCCGCGCCAAGGAACTCAAGACCAAGACCCGCCGGCGCATCTTCGAGGCTTCCCTGGAGGACCTCTTCACAGTGACCGAACCGACCGCGCCCGCACCGCGTTCCGCCAAGATCCTGGACAGCCTGAACTGCGTTGCCTGCGGTGAATCCACCATGGAATCCCGCACCCGCCGCTTTGCCGGCCAAACCTACTGCATTCCCTGCTTTGCAGTCGTGGAGCAAAAAGTGTAGGTTCAGGCCATATACTCGATCATTCGCATGGTCCGGTCCACGTCTTTTCGTATCACCCGTGGCATCCGGAACTTTCATCAACCAATTGTCCATAACCAGTTACAAGCGGGAGAGACCATGGTCGCCCTGGACATTTCCGGAAGATACACCCTGCGTGAAGAGGTCGCGAACAGCATCACCCACGGCCTGGGCGTGGTGCTGTCCATTGCCGGGCTGGCGGTTCTGACCGGACTGGCCGGCCGCTACGGCGATGCCTGGCATATTGTGAGCTGCAGCATTTTCGGTTCCACGCTGATCCTGCTGTACACGGCCTCCACCCTGTATCACGGCATCCCCCATCCCGGCGCGAAAAAGATCCTGCGGATCGTGGACCACTGCGCCATTTTCCTGCTCATAGCCGGAACCTACACTCCCTTCACCCTGGTCAACCTGCGCGGGCCCTGGGGCTGGTCGCTTTTCGGCGCTATCTGGGGGCTCGCCCTGCTGGGCATCATCCTCCAGCTGACTCCCTGGCGCCGCTTCCGGGTGCTGTCCGTGCTGCTCTACGTGGGCATGGGCTGGGCTGTGGTCGTGGCCACCAATCCGCTGCTGAACGCCGTTCATCCCAACGGCCTGCTCCTTCTGGCCCTGGGAGGCCTGGCCTACACCGGAGGCATCGTCTTCTACGCCTGGCGCAGGCTGCCCCATCACCACGCCATCTGGCATCTGTTCGTCCTGACCGGCAGCGTATTGCACTTCTTCGCCGTGCTGCTTTACGTCATCCCCTTCAGCGCCTGATCCCATGACCGAACATTTCAATCTCTTCCTGAGCGTGTACATCATGCTCTTCTTCCTGCTCACGCCCTTTTTCGTCCTCTCCGCTTTTTTGTCCATGACCAAGGAAATGGGCATTCCCGCACGCAGGCGGCTGGCCCGTCGGGTCACCCTGGCCGTGACCATTACCGGATGCATCCTCTCCGTTGCCGGCAACGCCATCTTCAATGTATTCGGCATCACTCTGGATGCCTTTCGCATCGGCGCGGGCGCTCTGCTCTTTCTCTCCGCCGTGTCCCTGGTCCGGGGCACCAGGGTCGAGCCGGCCCAGGAATCGGACGGCGACATCAGCGTGGTGCCCCTGGCCATCCCCATCACCATCGGCCCGGCCACGGTGGGCGCCCTGCTGGTCATTGGCGCCGGCGCCGAAGATCTGACGGAACGGGCCATCAGCATCATCGCCTTCATTTGCGCCAGCCTTTCAGTGGGGTTGATGCTCATGACCGCCAACACCATTGAACGAGTCGTGGGGCGACTGGGGCTGACCATCCTCTCCAAGCTAACCGGTCTGATTCTCTCCGCCCTGTCCGCGCAGATCGTCTTCACCGGAATCAGAGGCATGCTGGAGTTGTAATTATAAACGCCACCAAATAGCATAGATTTGACTTTCAAGGACATGAATCTTATCCAAAAGTATCATGTCCTGTCGTGCCTGCCTGTTTCGCATCATTCCATATCGTCCCAACCGTCTGCCCGCTCCTGCAAAGATTTTTTTCGGACCCGGCGGCTGTCGAAGCGATATGATTCAAAGACGCAACTTCGTGTTCCCGGGGTTGCCGATTCTGCCTGACTCTCAAACGACTCCCCTCGCTTCTTTCCCCATTCCTCCCAATACGAAGACCAGCCTGGATTCAGCTCCCAACGACATCATTCTCCAGACCTGCGAGATCAATCCGTGACCTCAATGGCCATTCGGCCCATCCGCTTTGCAGTAAATCATTATCGAGATTTCCTGCTCTACGCCCTGCTCATGGGGGCATTGGCCTGGTTCATTGCCAGTGGAGAGCAGAGCATGGGATACCAGTGGAAATGGTATCGCATGTCCCGGTATCTGCTCCAGATCACCGAGGACGGCTGGATCATCGGGCCGCTTTTCCAGGGACTGATCGTCACGTTCAAGATTTCCGGCCTGAGCCTGATTCTGGCTTTGTTTTTCGGCCTCACAGCAGCTCTTTTCCGCCTCTCCGACTCATTCACGGCCAGACTGGTGGCCAAATGCTATATCGAATTCATCCGCAACACTCCGCTTCTGACCCAGATTTTTTTCATTTACTATGTCATCGGACCGGTCCTGGGGCTGAACGCCTTCGGCTCCGCCGTGCTGGCCCTGTCGCTCTTTGAAGGCGCCTATGCCTCGGAAATCTTCCGGGCGGGAATCGTCTCCATCCACAAGGGGCAATGGGAGGCATCCTACAGTCTGGGCCTTTCTCAAAGGGACACCTACCGCAAGGTGATCTTTCCCCAGGCCATCCGACGGATTCTGCCGCCCCTGACCGGCGTCGGCGTCACACTGATCAAGGATTCCTCCCTGGCCAGCACCATCGCCATCTACGAACTGACCCAGCAGGGCAATATCGTCGCCTCGGACACCTTCATGGTCTTCGAGGTCTGGTTCACGGTGGCGGCCATCTATTTGGCCATCACCTTCCCCCTGTCCATGGCGGTGGCCGAACTGGGCAAACGGATGCGCTCCAGAGAGCAGTGACGCTCGATGTGAACAGCATAGGCTTCAACAGAAACATGAACTTGAGCAAGACCATGCAGACAAGCACCCAAAAGTCGATCACCCCGCCGAAGAAGACCATAGGTCCAGAGATCATCGTCGTCCGGGACATCGTCAAGACCTACCCCGGCGGGTTCCGCGCCCTGGACCATGTCTCCTTCACCGTTCGCCAGGGCGAGGTGGTGGTGGTCATTGGTCCCTCTGGTTCGGGCAAATCCACATTGCTGCGCTGCTTGAACGGCCTGGAGGATATCGACTCCGGATCGATCACCATCGACGAGGTTCCCCTGGATGATAGTCCCCGGAACCGGCTGACCATCCGGACCGAGGTGGGCATGGTCTTCCAGTCCTTCAACCTGTTTCCGCACATGACCGTGCTGCAGAACGTGAACCTGGCCCAGGTCCAGGTCCGGAAAAAATCCCGCAAGGACGCCGAAGAGACGACATTTGGCCTGCTGGAACGGGTCGGGCTCACGGACAAGGCCCACGCCTACCCGGCCCGCCTTTCCGGCGGGCAGCAGCAACGGGTGGCCATTGCCCGGGCTCTGGCCATGCATCCCAAGGTCATGCTCTTTGACGAAGCCACCAGCGCCCTGGACCCGGAGACCATCGGCGAAGTCCTGGAAGTCATGAAGGGCCTGGCCTTCGACGGCATGACCATGGTCGTGGTCACCCATGAAATGGGCTTTGCCCGCGAGGCCGGCGACCGGATCGTCTTCATGGAAAACGGCCGGATCCTGGAGGAGGCCGAAACGCAGGACTTTTTCAGCCGTCCCCGCCAGGAACGCACCCGAGCCTTTCTCAGCCAGATCCTGTGCGGACCAATGCCTGGCTTTGAAGAATCAACCTTAACCACCAAGGAGAACAACAAATGAAAATTTGTCGCAATCTGCTGCGTACGGCCCTGATGGCCGCCTTGCTCCTCTGCATAGCCGTCACGGCTCAGGCCCGGAACATCACCCAGGAACTGACCCGCGAAAGCGCCCTGACCCGGATCATGGAACGTGGAGCCCTACGCGTGGGCTTCGACACCTTTGTGCCGTGGGCCATGCAGGACAAGACCGGGGAGTTCATCGGCTTTGAAATCGACGTTGCTAGGCGCTTCGCCGAGGATCTGGGCGTGCGCGTCGAACTCGTGCCCACGGCCTGGCGAGGAATTATCCCGGCCCTGATGACCGGCAAATTCGACCTGCTCATCGGCGGCATGAGCATCCGCGCCGACCGCGCCCAGCAGGTCTATTTCAGCATGCCCTACTACTTCACCGGCCAATCCCTGGTTGCCCATCGGGATAAAGCCGCCGGCTTCACCACCCTGGAGGACTTCAACAACTCCGGCGTGATCATCGTCGCCCGCACCGGCACCACGGCCCAGCGCGCCGCGGAAACATTCTTCCCGGATGCCCAGCGCAAGTACTTTGAAAAGGAGCCCCAGGCCGTCCAGGAACTGCTCATGGGCCGTGCTCATGCCCTGATCGGCAACGCTCCCCTGCCGTCCCAGGAAGCGATTAAGAATCCGGATCGACTCTTCCAGCCCATTCCGGAAAACCTGACCCGTGAACCCGTCGGCATCGCCATGCGCAAAGGCGACCCGGACATGCTCAACTACGTCAACAGCTGGATTCTCCAGATCACCGGCGAAGGCTGGATCCAGGAACGATATAAATTCTGGTTCGAAACCATGGACTGGAAGGATCAAGTCGAATAACCCCCATAACCCATAACCCATAACCTATTGCCCCTAGCCCAGAACCCATTGCCCCTAGCCCATGCCCCAGAAGAAACCCCGCTTCACCACCCTCGACGCCGTCCTGATCCTGGCGATCATCGCCTTCGGGGTCTTTTTCGTCTGGCGCGTCACGACCACCATGGAGTACCAATGGCGGTGGCATTTGCTGGCCAACTATCTGCTGCGCTGGGACGAGGCCGCCGGGCGGTGGGTTCCGGGGCTGGTTACCCAAGGTTTGCTGACCACGATACGCCTCAGCTTTTGGACCATGCTTCTGGCCACGCTCATCGGCACGGTGATGGGCCTGGCCAGATCGAGCAAGGCCTTGTTTCCACGCATGGTTGCCTGGACGTATGTGGAAGTGGTGCGCAACATCCCGCCGCTGGTCTTGATCTTCATTTTCTATTTTTTCCTGGCGGACCAGTTAATGTCTTTCCTGGGAGTGGATGCCCTGCTGCGCAACCTCCCGGACTGGGCCAGGGATCTGCTGCCCTGGGTGGCCGTGCCCGTGGACCGGATGCCCAATTTTCTGGCCGCCCTGCTCACCCTGGCTGTCTACGAAGGAGCCTACATCACCGAGCACGTCCGGTCCGGGATCCAGTCCGTAGAGCGGGGCCAGCGCGAGGCTGCCTATGCGCTGGGTTTGTCCTCCTGGCAGCAGATGCGCCACGTCATCTTTCCCCAGGCCCTGTCCCGGATCATCCCGCCGCTTTCCGGACAGTTCATCGCGACCATCAAGGACACGGCCATCGTCTCGGTCATCAGCGTGCAGGAACTGACCTTCCAAGGCTTGGAACTGATGGCCTCAACCTACATGACCTTTGAGATCATGATTACCATTACTGCTCTTTATCTGACCGTAACCCTCAGCTTCTCCTCCCTGGCGGGCCTGGTTGAGCGCCGGATGCGCAGAGTGTATGGATAAGAATATGAGCATGGATGCGGAAGAACGACAGAAGAATCATACTCCCATTACCTCTGAAGAACTCGAACGTTCTCCGGACCTGGAGCTGGAGTTTATGCGCGCGTCCGGCCCCGGTGGGCAGAACGTGAACAAGGTCTCCACGGCCGTGCGCCTCCGTTTTGCCGTTCACTCCACCCCGCTACTGACGGACGAGGTGCGACGGAGGTTGATCCGACTGGCCGGAAAAAGGATGACCGAGGAAGGCGAACTGATCATTGAGGCCCGCCGCTTTCGGACCCAGGAACGCAACCGGGCCGATGCCCTGCAACGGCTGGCCGATCTGATCGCCGCAGCCAGCCAAGCGCCCAAACCACGTCGGGCCACCAGGCCGACCCTGGCTGCGCGTCGGCGACGGATGGAACAAAAGAAGGAGCGAGGCAAGATCAAACAGACAAGGGGAAAGGTCGGAAGCGAGGACGCATAAGAAGTGAAGGTGAAGATTCAGCCGTGACTCACGGAGAACAATGACATGACTTTTTTTCTCATCGCAGCATTGGTTTACTTTTCCATGCATCTGCTGGTCTGGGCAAGGGTCGGGGTACAGCTCGGCATCGGTTGGCGGCCATGGCTTCTGGGATTGGCTGCGGCTCTGGCGCTGACCCTGACGCCGTTTCTGGCCTATCAGATTCCTGTTGATTGGCCCCAGCCCTTGGTACGCACCCTCTGGTGGCTGGTCTTTGTCTGGATGGGGCTCGCTTTCTACCTGTTCTGGCTCCAGTTCCTGAGCTACATCCTTGAAATAATCGTCGGGTTGCTGCCAAAATCGCAGACCGCCTGGTTTCCCAGAGGCAAGCTCCAATTTCATGCGGTTCTGATCCTGGGCTTCATGATCGTTGGTTACGGCCTGTACGCAGCCACAAAGTGGGAGGTTCCACAGATCCGCATCCAGACGCCATTGGTGGCCGAGGACACACGCATCGTGCTGATCAGCGATACTCACTTTGGCGTCATGACCCGCCAAGCGTGGGTGGAACGGCTGGTAGCCTTTATCCAAAACCTGGAGCCGGACCTCGTGCTCCTGGCCGGCGATCAGATCAATGATCATCCGGAATGGCTGGAACCCAAGGCCGCTGTCATGGCGAACCTTGATCCACCTCTCGGTGTCTTCGGCGTGCTCGGCAACCATGAATCCTATGTCGGCATCCATCCCACCTGGACGTTTCACGACCAGGCCGGGATCACCCTCCTGCGCAACGAGACGCTGATCTTGCGTCATTCCGGCATCCAGCTGATCGGCATCGACGACCCGACCTGGGGCCGAATGGAACCCCAATTCATAATCCAACATCTTGAAAATCTGGCTCCGGAACTCTCTCCCGAGCATTTTCAGATCCTGCTCACCCACCGCCCCTGGGCTTGGGAAGAAAAGGCAGTGCCTTTGGGAATCCACTTGATGGTCGCTGGCCACACCCACGGCGGGCAGATCTATCCCTTTCACTGGTTCGTCCGTTTGCAGCACAAATATATCGCCGGACATTTCCAACAGGATCAAAGCCATCTGTTCGTAACCACCGGCGCCGGCACCTGGGGCCCGCCGATGCGCGTCAGAGCAAAGCCGGAAGTGGTGATCATCGATCTGATCAGGGAGGAGGGGTGAGGTGTTATTGGTTATTGGGATGATGGGTTGAGAATTGATTTTGGTTTTTTAAATTCCGTTGCGAATCCAAACCTGTTGGCTGTGGGAGTATTTCTTCAATGGCATTTGTAGCCCTCTTTCCCTTTATTCAGTCCATTCACAACCTGAACAAGCAATCTGCTTCCCGTATCGTTTTTTTCGCATTTCGGCACTTGCCAAAATCTGTTCGATCCTATAAATAGCCAAATTCTTGTTCGGGAGGCACTCCCTCAAGGGCGAGGTAGCTCAGGTGGTCAGAGCATGCGGCTCATATCCGCAGAGTCGGGGGTTCAAGTCCCTCCCTCGCTACCAAGCAAAATCAAGGGTTCCGGTTAATTAGCCGGAACCCTTTTTTTATCCAGCCTGTGTAGAGTAGAGCGCTAATTCCTTCGTCACTCAGGACTTTTACCGAACGCCTCGTCGCACGCGACTACTACGTGTCTACTGATATGCATTCCGGACATCAGCGCCCCCTCGTCGAACCGTACGTGCGGTTTTCCCGCATACGGCTCTCCGATGATCTTTCAGCCACAGGCATTCACAAGGAGTTGACGGCTTTTGTATCTCTTACGCAGGTAGACCAACCCCAGGCCTTGCAAGGCCGCATACAGCGAACCTTCACCCAGACGTCGGCTGCGCCGTTGGCTCCTGGTCGTCAGAAAACGACCAAACCGCTGCTGCACGTACCAAT